>CAZDUA010000008.1:0-9142 GCA_964508495.1 uncultured Methanosarcinales archaeon
CGTTCTTGGCAGTGGTACCAGTCTCCTATTTTCTCATATCTGAAGAATTGTCCTGAGTCTAGCGTGTGCTGTAAGTTGAATCCTTCCACCCTCATAGCCCTATATTATAGTCACAGGTTTAAATATATAATATAGTCTCCAAACAGTAGTAAAGCTTATATATGGTCTATTTTGTCTTCTTTTAATGGCATTGAACGAGAATTTTGGCTTCACTCCTAGGGGGGTTAATCAGCGTATTTTATGCGGGCCTGAGGGTTTCAGGGCGTATTTTAATTTTCTTGATGATGTGTATCTTGGCCTTCAGCAGGGTCCTATGGTTTCTGATTTGTTTCAGGTTATGAACCCGGAGGAAATTCTTGCTGCTTCTGCCGGCTGGGCTGAGGTCGCGCGTCAGAGAAACAGGACCATTGTTACTGATCCTTCAAGATTTTACTCGCAAGTTGTAAGAGTCGCGTTTGGCAGTTATGCTCGGATTTTGAACACGATTAAAGCGCATGCTGAAGAGCGCGGTGTTGCTCCTTTTACGACAAGCAAAGGCGATTTGGCTCAGAGAGTGGAAGAAATTTTTGATTGCAGGCCTCGTGTACGAGAGATTCTTGATGTTGATAAATTGCGCGATACAATAGAGAGAGGCCTGCACGAGCGCCATTTTAATTCTGACGCGCCGAGGAGCATGGCGAGCAGGCAGAAATATGCAGGGGCTATAAGCAGGATTCTCCATGATAAGTATTTGTCGTATGAGCGAAGATTTCCCGCAGAGTATTATCTGGGAGAAGCGCGCATCGCTCTTGCTCGAAACGACAGGGAAGAGCTTGATAATTTATTGCGCGACCGTATTCCAATAATTCTGGAAAAAGCTATTGATGATGACGTGCGTGTCATGGAGTATTGCGGCATTCACGATAGTGTTTGCCAGCCAGGCATACGCGCCAATCCGCCTTACTGAGAAAGTTTTATAACAGTGCTATTATTATTTCTATTTCATGGGAATGATGGACAAGTTGAAGTTCTGGAGGAAAGAGGAAGAATCTATTCCTGAAATGCCTAGTATTCCTGAGTCAGCATTGCCTGAACAGCAGATGCCTTCCGGTATTGACCAGATGGGAATGCCGAGGCCTACTCCTGGTATTAACGAGCCTCCTTTTGAGCACGAGCAGTTTCAGCCTGGTAGCTTGCAGTCTCCGAGAGCTTTTCAACAGCAGCCTGCAATGTCTGCTGACCAGCAGTTGCAATTAATATCCTCGAAGTTAGACACGATTAAAGCTCAATTGGAGACTGTTTTGCAGCGTCTTGAAAGATTGGAGAGAAAGGAAGAGCAGAGTCCTTATCAGCAGAGATGGCGAACAGGAGTTTAGTTTTCTGGAGTGTTGCAGTTTTTGTTTTTCTTCTCGATAGAATATCAAAATTTTTAGTTTTGAACTTCGTTCCTTTAAACTCATCAATAGACTTGAAACTTTTTTCTTTAACGCACCTCACTAATACTGGCACTGCTTTTGGCTTGTTTAAGAACGCGTCGTGGTTTTTTATCGTCTTTGCGGCGGCAGTTATTGTTTTCTTGATTTTAAAACACAAGACTTTCGAGGCAAATCTTCAGCCAATCCTTGGTCTTATTCTCGGTGGCGCTTTAGGAAATCTGACTGATAGACTATTTTACGGCGCTGTTGTCGACTTTATTGATTTTCATTTCTGGCCCGCTTTTAACGTCGCTGACTCTGCCATCAGTATTGCGGTTGTTTGGATATTATATAGAGAATACTTACAGAAGAAACGCAAAGTTTAAATATATCCAGTATACATAATGCTATATTAGTCTAAAAGAGACTGTATTTTACTCAAGAGGTGAAAAAGAATGGCTGATGAACGCAAAGGTATTGCTTTGGTGATTCTTGGTATTGTGGCAATTATTGCCATTGTCGGACTCGTGTTGCTTTTCACAAATGCGAAGAAAGGAGCAACAGGTCAGGGAATTTATGGCGGAGCGATGAAAGAAATTTCTTATCCTTACTGGGTTGGCAGGGGAACTCCTGCAAACAGGCCTGGTGAAGAATACTTGTGGCCTTCAACTGCAAGCAAAGATTTGACAACGCACTGGAACTACTATGGAAGTCCGAAGAGAGATCCTAAGAGCGACGTTCCATCAGCTTTGACAAAGTGCGGTAACAGAGGCTTCCTGATTTCGTACAACGATAATCAGAGAGCATATTACGAGAACATCCGTGATTTCACTGTTGTAGAAACTGGCGACAAAGCCGGTCTTTGTGTTTATCCTGGAGATTACACAATGGTTGGCGGAATCGCAAGTTAATTTTTTTGTTTTATTTTTTTTGTTAAAAAAATCAAAAAAGTCAGAACGATTGTACGTTTTGACAAAGCGAAAAGTATATAAAGCAGTGTGTGCTTAACACACAAAACGATTAAGCAAAACTAAACGAGGTGATTGCTTGTGGCAGAAGAAAGTGGTAAAGGAATTGCATTGGTAATTCTAGGCATTGTAGCGATTATTGCCATTGTCGGTCTCGTGCTATTGTTCACGGGAATGAAGAAGGCAACAGGTGAATTCGCAGTGCCAGCAGCCAAAGAGTATGGCGGTGCAATTAGAGGAGTATACACGCCGTATGATAGGGCATTTACAGGTAGAGCATTAGACTACCCATCCGGTCAGAGAGGTAACTATGGCGGACAAGGTGCTATCCCTAACAAAGTAGCATGGGAAGTAACTGGCGAAGACCCATACAAGAAGACAGTTCAGTCTTATTCAAGACAAACATTCAACAGGCAACATGAAGAAATTCCTTCAATCATTGCATGTCAATGGCTTGACTTTTTGACTGGTGACAGAGGATACGAAACACCAGCAGACGTCGGTGAAGCAACTGCATACATGGCACAAGGAAGAGGTTGTACTGACCTTGACAACATGAACGCTGTTGATTTGCAGGTTTCAGCAAGCTACTATGGTTTGACGCCTGAAAACGTCCAATCAATGATGTCTGAATCGCAGGCTGACGGTGCGGCATACTGTTGCCAGAACCCAGGCTTGACAGGAACTATCTAAGTTCCTTAATTTTTTATTTTTTATTTTAACTTTTAACTTTTCTACCATGGAAGCATTTGAACTTTATTCTATCTATGTCGTGATTACATTAGTTCTTGGTTTCGCTATATTGATGCACGTAATCCACTTCTGAGTGGTGTTAAACCTTTTTTAAGTAGAGACAGTGTGGAGTACTCATGGAAGCTAAGGCAGAGTTGTGTTTTGAAGTATCGTGGGAAGTTTGCAATAAGGTTGGCGGTATTTTTACTGTTGTTCAGAGCAAAGTTTTGCCTATGAAGGAGCATTATGGCGATAATTATTTCTTAATCGGCCCTTATTTTCCTAAGAAGTCATGGGGTATTTTTGAGGAGCACGTGCCTCCTGAGCAGTGCAGGGGCGCTATTGATGTGCTGAAAAAGGAGGGCATTGAAGTGCATTGCGGCACTTGGATTACGAAAGGCAATCCTAACACGTTATTAGTCGATTTTACTAATTTCTCTGCTCAGAAGAACGATGTTAAGCGTAAATTGTGGGAGTGGTACAAGATTGACAGTATTAATACTGAATGGTATGATTTTGACGAGCCTGTTGTGTGGGCGTACGCTGTTGGCAGGGTTATTGAAGAGTTAGCTAAAGCCATTGGCAAGCGTGCTGTTGCTCATTTTCACGAGTGGCTTGCCGGCGCTGGCTTGTTGTATTTAATGCACCAAAAGGCCAACGTTGGCACTGTTTTTACCACTCACGCGACTACTCTTGGCCGTTCTTTGGCAATGCAGGAGCGTGATATTTACGAACAGTTGGAGAGCATTGATTCTGATGGTGAAGCGAAAAAGCTTGGTCCTTCTGTTTGGGCTAAGCATTCTTTGGAAAAGCAGAGTGCTTTGAATGCGAGCGTTTTCACAACTGTTAGCGAGATTACTGGCATGGAGGCCGAACATTTTCTTGGCAGAAAGCCGGATGTCTTATTATTCAACGGTCTTGACATGTCTAAGTTTCCTTCTTTTGAGGAAGCTTCTCTCAAACATAGGCTTTTCAGAAACAGGATGAGGCAGTTCTTAATGTATTATTTTTTCCCTTACTATAATTTCGATATTGAGAACACTCTTGTATATTTTATTGCGGGCAGGTACGAGTTCCACGATAAAGGAGTTGACGTGTTCATCAAGTCATTGGGAAGGCTGAATGATCAGCTGAAGGCAGAGAAGTGCGAAAAGACGATAGTGGCTTTTTTCTGGATTCCTGGAAACGTTAAGGGAATTCGTCCTGAGCTTCTTGAGAGCAAGACTTTTTTCAACGACATAAGAAACAGCGTGGATGAAGTGCACGAGGATGTTCAGAATCGTTTGTTGGAATTGTTGATTATGGGCAAGGCTGTTGGCAATGAGTCGTTGTTTGGCGAGGATTTTATTCAGGAAATAAAGCCCAAGCTTAAGCGTTTGATGCGGAAAGGAGTTCCTCCTATCAGCACTCATTTCTTGTATGATGAGGATACTGATTTGATCGTGAAGACTTTGCGCGCTGTTGGGCTTGATAATTCTGCTGATGATGTTGTGAAGGTTGTCTTTTATCCGATTTATTTGTCCGGCGCTGATGGGTTGTTGGATACGAGTTATTATGAGAGCATGCAGGGTTCTCATCTTGGCGTTTTCCCTAGTTATTATGAACCTTGGGGGTATACTCCTTTGGAGGCTGCTGCGTTGGGCGTTAGCAGTATTACGACTGACTTGGCCGGTTTTGGCCAGTATATTTGCAAGGAGTGCCAGCAGGGCAAGTATCCCGGAATTTTTGTTCTTCCGAGATTCAAGAAGTCTGAGGAGGAGATTGTTACTGCTTTGACTGAGGAAATGTCTCGTTTTGCTCATTTTACGACTAAGGAGCGTATTGAAAATAAGATTATGGCTCAGAAGTTTGCCGCTACTGCTGATTGGAAGCGTTTTATAGAAAGGTATATAGAAGCGCATAACAAGGCTGTAGAAAAATGAAATGCCATATTTATTTGTTCAGGCACGGCCAGACGCATTTCAATAAGAGGAAGATGTTTACTGGCTGGAAGGATGCCATTTGGACGCGCAAGGGAAAACAGAATGCGGGTCTTGTTGCTAAGAAATTGAGAAATAGGCGCATTGATGTTGCTTTTTCTTCAAGTTTGACGCGTTCTAAGGAGACTTTGAGGGAAGTTTTGAAGTTTCATCGTGGCGTGCTTGTTTTTCGTGATGATAGGATGCTTGAGCGTTGTTATGGTGAATTGCAGGGCCATTCTCATGCTGCTTTCATCAGAAAGTACGGCAAGGCGTTGTATGATAATTATCATCGTGCTTATAATTTTCCGCCTCTGAATGGTGAGAGTGTTAAGATGGTGGAAGGAAGAGTGCGTTCTTTTCTGAAAGATCTTATTGTTTTCATAAAGAAATACAAGGTTAATGTAGCTATTTCAGCTCATGGCAATAGCATGCGTCCTTTCAGGCGTTATTTTGAGAAGGTGTCTATTGATGAAATGATGAAGTGGGAAATGCCGTATGACGATTATTTTGAGTACGTGGTTGATGCTTCGGGTAAAGCACAAACGCCTAGTAAGAAATCATGGAAAAGTGTTTTGTTGCCTGCTCACGTTAAATTAGCGTCCGATAAGCATAATGTTCTTAGGAAGTATTACCGGTAAGATTGAGTATTTTGTTGTGTATTTTTCCGTTGCTCGCTATTGCTCCGTCTGAGCGTAAGTTCCATGGTTTTCCTTCGCAATCTGTTAGTTTTCCGCCGGCCTCGAGTACTATTATGCTTCCTGCTCCATAGCCGTATGGGTCATTGCCGTGTAGTTTTATTCTTGCAGTAAATCTTCCGCACGCCACGTATGCCAGTTCTACTCCTGCGCATCCCATGTTGCGTATTAGTGTTTTGCTTAGCGGTATTTGGAGCAAGTGGTGTGATGGCCCTGCAAAGAATGATTTTAGCAGGTCTGTGTCTTTGTTGACGTGTATTCTTTTGCCGTTCAAGTATGCTCCTTTTCCTTTTGACGCGTAGAATAATTCTTTTGTTTCTGGCGCGTAGATTGCTCCTATGTATGGTTTCATTTTGTAAAACAGTCCTATGTTTACTGCCCAGATTGGCAGGTGGTGTGCGTAGTTGAGCGTGCCTTCTAATGGGTCTATTATCCATAGATAATCAGAGTCTTTGTGGTGGTGTCCTGTTTCTTCTGTAAGTATGTCGTGTTGGGGATATTTTTGCCTGATTCTTTTCATTATGTATTGTTCTGACTTTATGTCTGCGTCAAGTGCGAAGTCGCCTTGTTGTTTGTAATTGGCTATTTTTGCTTTTGCGTGCATTTTTTGTAGAAGTTGTGCACTTTCTTTTGCTAGTTTTATAGCAAATTCAAGCAAACTTGATTGTTTTTCCTGCATATGTCGCTTTCCTTCCAAGTTGTTCTTCTATTCTGAGTAATTGATTGTACTTTGCAAGTCTTTCTCCTCTGCATGGCGCTCCTGATTTTATTTGTCCCGCGTTTATTCCGACTGCTAAATCCGCGATGAAGTTGTCTTCTGTTTCTCCGCTTCTGTGAGAGACCATTACGTTCCAGTCATGTTTTACTGCCAGACGGGCCGCTCTTAGCGCTTCTGTTATTGTTCCTATTTGGTTTATCTTTAACAATAAGCAATTGCAGCTGTCGTGTATTATCGCTTTTTGTACTCTTTTTGGGTTTGTTACTAATAAGTCATCGCCAACTATTTGCGTATCTTTCAACTTTTTGTTTAGCTTGGCGAAATTATCGAAATCCTCTTCATAGTATGGGTCCTCTATGCTGACCAGGGGATAATTATTTACTAGTTCTTCGTATTTTTCTGCGAGCTCGGTTGGCCTGTATTCTTGTCCTTCGAGATAGTAGACGCCGTCTCTCCAGTTTGTTGTTGCCGCGCAGTCTATTCCTAGCTTGACTTTTTTCCAATAGCCCAATTTTATTATTGCGTCAGTGATGTAGTCAAATGGTTCTTCCATGCAGGTTAATGGAGGGGCGAATCCGCCTTCGTCTCCGACGTTTATTGCTGTTTTGCCAAAATGGTTTTCTAAATTCTTTTTCAAAGTGTGATATATCTCGCTTCCTATCTGGAGTGCTTCTGAAAAGCTTTTTGCTCCGACTGGCAGTATCATGTATTCTTGTATGTCGAGTTTGTTGCCGGCGTGTTTTCCGCCGTTTATTATGTTGAACGCTGGCACTGGCAGTGTGAACTTTTTGTTTTCGTACAATCCGCCTAAATATTCGTACAATGGCTGTTCTCCCGCGCCTGCTCTTGCTGCTGCCATGCTTACTGCGAGCATCGCGTTTGCGCCAATTTTGTTTTTGTTCGTTGTTCCGTCTATTTTTATCATCAGTTCGTCGATATCTTCCTGGATTATGGTTCTTCCTTTGAGTCTTTTTGCTAGAATTAAATTAATGTTTTTTACTGCTCTTTGTACTCCGTTTCCTAGAAATGCTTTGCCGCCATCTCTGAGCTCGAGTGCTTCGTGCACTCCCGTGCTTGCTCCTGATGGCACGCTTGCCCTGAATATTCCTTGTTCAGTCTTTATGTCGCATTCTACTGTGGGGTTTCCTCTGCTGTCTAGAACTTGTCGTGCTTTGACTGCTAGTATTTTTGACATTTTCCTCTTTTTGTGCTTATTATAAGAAATGGGTTTTAAAAGGTTGTTGTTTGGAAAGATTTTAATACTGAATTCTGTTGTTATAGCTTATGAAAATAGAGGTATTGTTGTTCTTGTTATTGTTGCCTATTGTTTCTGCTCAGAATTATAATATCGATCCTGGCATCAATCAAAATGTCGCATATTGCAGTGAGGGTTTTACGCAGTGCGATGGTAATGCTTTTCAGATGTGTGTGAATGCCAACTGGCAGACAACCGAGCAGTGCGAATTCGGGTGTTCCGGTCAGGGGTGCGATTCGTCTCCAGCTAACCAACCTCCTGAATATGAGCAGCCACCGGCAGAATACGTTCATCTGCAAGTTTGTATGGGCGGAAAGACGCATTGTGATGGGCAAAAGTTTCAGATGTGCGTGAATAATGCGTGGCAGACGCAGCAGACGTGCGGTAAATATCAACAATGTACTGAAAAAGGGTGTGCTTCCATTACATGTGAGGATAAATGTGAGAACGCATTGAACGAATGCATTAAATCTGCCAGCGGCTTGTTCAGCATGTCCGACAGAATCAATGCAAAGGTTGGGTGTGAGAAGGCCTATGGCAAATGCCTTGAGGCCTGCGGAATAATTCCTCCTGAAGCAATGCCTGTTGTTGCACCGCCCAAATATGTCCTGCCTGTTGAGCCAACTCCTTCGCCGCATGTTGAATCTGTAGAGGTTGAGCCCTTGGAGATTGATGAGCGGGAAACGACGTCAAAGCCTGGCGAGGGAGATAAGCCGGTAGTTGAAAAACCTCAGGGAATAATCGGTAAGATATTTGACTTCTTTAAGAGCTTGTTTGGTTTTGGCAAAAAGCTCACTTGTCCTGAGGAGTGCGAGAAATCATATGATGATTGTGTGAAAGAGGCGAATAAGTTGTTTAGCATTGCTGATCGTGTGAAGGCGAAGTATTGGTGCCAAGAGGCTAATACTGCGTGCCTTGATTCTTGTGAAGAAAAGGAACCTGAATTAGGGAGATTGAGAGAACCGCCGATTGCACCGCCAGAAAAAGTTGAAGAAACCATCGTTATGCCTGAGGGTGAGAAATCTAAGGGAGAATTGCCTTCCAGTGTTTCAAAACCAATAATTGTCCCTCCGTCTGGTGATGAGTCTATGCCGGAACTCACGTGTCGTGGATTGTGTGCGAAATCTTATGATGGGTGTATAAAGGAGGCAAATAAGTTGTTTAGCATAGCTGATCGTATGAAGGCGAAGTATTGGTGCCAAGAGGCTAATACTGCGTGTCTTGATGATTGTAAAAAAGAGGAAATGAAACTGCCCCTGGAAGCAATGCCTTCTATCTAACCTATATAGTCAGTATCTTCGCCTTTCTTTTTCTTTATTCTTTGTTTGATTATGTCTATTGTTCTTGCTCCGAGCTCGTTTTCTATGTCTGCGAGTTCTTGTTCGAGCAATTTTATGTTTATGTCAGTGTGCAGTTTTC
>CAZDUA010000009.1:0-8263 GCA_964508495.1 uncultured Methanosarcinales archaeon
TTTGGCGATTTTGATTCCAATGGTGAAGTGAACATAGATGACCTCTTCATTATTGCTCAGAACTGGGGCAGTATCGCTCAGCCATTCCAAGGAGACGCGAATTTCGATGGCGTTGTTGATGCAGCTGACTTCGGTATTTGGAGATCTAATTTTTCTTAGTTTTTCTTTCTAGATTTAATCCCAAAGCTTAAATATTTCTTCTTTTGTTTTTTGTTCTTATGTACGATATTGTTATCATTGGGGCTGGTGCTGCTGGCTTGACTGCAGCAATTTACGCTGGCAGGAAAAAGCTGAAATGTTTGTTAGTTACTGGTCCGAACGTGGGCGGGGAAACTAATTCTACTAATGATATTCAGAATTATCCGGGCTATGAGGGTCCTGGCCCTGAGTTGATGAAGAAGTTCTGGGCGTCAGCGAAAAAGTGGGGTTGTGAGATTAAGGAAGATTTAGTGCAAAAGGTTTCGCACAATAACAAGACCTTTACTATTGACTTGACGTCTGGCGAGAAACTGCAGTCAAAAACTGTAATCTTGTGTTACGGCCGTGAAAGAAGGAAGTTGAACATTCCTGGCGAGGACAAGTTTTTCGGCAGGGGTCTTAGCACTTGCACTACTTGCGATGCTCCTTTGTTCCCGAACAAAGACACTGTTGTTATTGGCGGAGGCAACAGCGCTGTTGAAGGTGCTTTAGAGCTTGCGCGTATTGCAAAGAAGGTTTATCTTGTTCATAGGCGTGACCAGTTCAGGGCTGATGAGGTTACTGTTGAGTTGATGAAAAAAGAGCCGAAGATTGAGATTATTACGAATGCTGTTCCCGTTGAGGTTAAGGGGGAGAAGTTTGTCTCGCATTTGGTTATTGATGTTAAAGGTCAAAAGCGTGATTTGTCCGTTCAGGGAATTTTCTCTGAGATTGGATGGGAGACTCATACAAAGATGGTTGAGGGTTTGGTAGACGTTAATGCTGTTGGCGAAATTAATGTTGATGAGTTTTGCAGGACTAAGACTCCGGGATTGTATGCTTGCGGTGATTTGACGCATATTCCTTACAAGCAGACTGTTATTAGTGCGGGCATGGGTGCTGTTGCGACTTTGGAAGCTTACCGTTTTGTGAGTGGCAGTGGTCCTTCTCACGAGTATGTTAAATAATTTTAAATACTGACTTTCTATTATGTTGTTAAAATGCAGGTGATAAAAATTTTGTTTGGTATTGTCGCAGTTCTCGCGTTAGTTGCTTTTCTTTTCATTGCGGTTAGTGCGAAGAATTCTGAGTCTTGTTCTTGTTATTTTACTGGCGATTGTTTTTTTGATGAGAACGGCAAAGGGTATCGTTATCATCAATGTGGCGGCAGTTGCGCGGCTTATAGTGGTCCAGCTCCTTATCCTGCTTGTCAGAATCCAGATTATAAGCCTAGAAAACTTTTTGACTAGAATTCTTCCTGAATTAATTCTTTGAGAAGTCCTTTTCTTTTTAGTAATTCAACTTGTATTGGCCTGTACTTGAATATTACGTCTCCTTTTTCGTCTCCGCCTAATTCCCACAGCTCAATCAACAGTATATCGCCTTCGCGCACCCATAATTTTCTTTTCAGCCTGCCTGGGATTCTGCAAATGCGCAGTTTGCCGTCCATGCAGCGTACTTTCATTCTAGAACCGCCGACTCTTTGCTCGCATAAGCCTAGAACTTGTCTTCCTCGAGGCATCGGCGTTCGCCTTATTTCTTCCTCTTGTTGTTGCTGCTGTTGCTGGATTTCTTCTTTCTTGCTCATGTGACGAGAAAGTCAATAAGACGGTTTATAAGCCTTTCTTATTTGAGAGATAATGCGTATGTCGACGTTAATTTCGCCATTCTTTTGAGCATTGCTTTGCGCGCGAGCAGGTATGCTTTGCCGTGGTTTGTGAATTTTTGTTTTGCGTGCGTGCAGACCTTTTTTGCCGTACTTTTATGGTGGCTGAGCAAAAACTTGCCATAGCTTAGTCCTAGTTTTACTTTTTCTATCAGGCTTACGGGCTGTTTTTCTTTGAGTTCTTTTTGCAGGAAGAAGAATTTCGCATAAAGTGCTGCTGCATCATCTGGTGATAGGTATTGTGATAGGTCAAAGTCTCTGAACGTGTGCATTGCTTTCAAAATTTGTTCTTTGTCTCCGCCGAAGAATTGTGTTAAGTGATAAGCGATTTTGTGTGCGCGCCGGTGTGATAATTTTTTCTTTATGCTTTCTGTGATTGTTAATAGTTCTGGTTGTGTTTCTATGAGATTGCAGTTGACGGCATGGTCGATTAGATAGTGTGCTGCAAGGCTTACTTTTTCTGATGTCATTTTGTATTGTTCTAGCAGTTCTCTTGCTGCTGGCATGTGCGGGTTGACGAAGTTTGTGTCAATTACTCTGTCTAGTTCTTCGTGCATTATCATTCCGATTGCCAGCGGCGCGTATTTCGGGTCTGTTTTCAGCAAGTATTGTAAGAATTGTTCTGCTCTTCCGTGGACTCTTTTGATTACGCCGAATTCTTCTAAATCTGTTATTACGCTTCCTATTGCGACTAGTGCGAAGTTGGAGCTTTCTCTTCTAATCTTTAGTTTTTCGAATAGCTTCTTGCAACTGTCCACGTGTAATGCGAATGCTGGCATAGTTAACCCACTTCACTGGACATATGTGCATAGTGTTTATAAGCGTTGTGCGGTAATTTTGTGTTATGCTTTCAGAGTCTTTTGTTTTGCTGCCTAGTGTTAAGCATCGTACTGAGCGTAAGATATGGGCTCAGGGTATTGATTCTTGGGATCATTTTATGGGTGCTGTTAAGGTTAAAGGTCTTAGTGCTTCTAGAAAGGATAGTTTTGATTGGAAGTTGCAGGAGGCAAAGGATAAGCTTAGAGAACAGGATGCTTCTTTTTTCGCAAAAACCGTTCCTTTTTCTGACCAGTGGCGTCTTTACAACGAATTCAAGGACGAGGCTGTTTATTTGGACATTGAAACTAACGGCTATTATAGCGGGATTACAGTCATCGGTCTTTCTGATGGTGTTGACGCTAAGACTTTTGTGAGAGGTTTTAATCTTGACCGTTCTCTGATTATGAAAGAGTTGGAAAAATACAAGTTGATTGTTACTTTTAACGGCGCTAGTTTTGACTTGCCCGTCATCGAGCGCTACTTTAACATTAAACCAAACGTGCCGCATGTTGATTTGCGTTTTGTCTGCCAGAAGTTAGGAATTGTTGGAGGCTTGAAGTCTATTGAGAAGCAGATGAAAATCAGGCGCCGCCCTGAAGTTGAGGGTATTTCTGGCGGGGACGCGGTTTATTTGTGGGAGATGTGGAAGAGTACTGGTGACAGGGATTATTTGGAAAAATTGGTGATGTATAACGAGGAAGACATTCTCAACTTGCGTCCTTTAGCAGAGAAAGTTATTCCGCAGTTGTGGAAGAAAACTCGTTTATGTAACTAGGCTTACTGCTTTTCCAACAGCGTCTGTTGTTGCTGCTGTTACGCCGAACGGGTCGTTTCCTGTTAGAACGTAAATCAGGAATGATACTGCTATTGCGATTAGTGCGATGGCAATTATTGTTCTTGCAGCGCCTACCAAGAATTTGAGCGCTGCTAGTGCTAGTAATATTAGCGCGATTATTATTATCAGGCTTAGTATGCTCATGTGAGTGTTGTTTGTTCTTGTGTATTTAATGTTTTCTCGCAATGTTTTTAAAGGCGCTATATAGTTTTCGTCGTATGAAACTGATGCACGTGCACGCGAGGAGCACTATTGACATTAAGATGCCTGAGAGTGTGCTGAAGAAACTGCCGAAGTGCAGGTGGGGCGTTGTTACGACTATTCAGCATGAGCACAAGATAGGTGATGTTCTAACTCAATTAAAGACTGCCCAGCTTGCAGGCCAAGTGTTAGGATGCAATGCGAGTGCTGCTGAAAAAATCAAGGACAAGGTTGATGCTTGGTTGTTTGTTGGCAGTGGAGAGTTTCATCCTGTTCAAGTTCAGCTAAAAACAGACCAGCCTGTCTGGTTGTGGAATCCTGTTACTAAAGAGCTTGGCGAACTTCCTAAAGAGCGTGTTGATTCTTGGAGGAAGAGAAAACAGGGCCAGTTGAATAAATTCCTTCACGCAAAAAAAGTCGGAATCATAGTCTCAACTAAGATTGGCCAGAAGAATTTGATGCGCGCATTAGAGCTCACAAAAAAGTCTGACAAGGAATATTTCATCTTCGCCTGCGATGAGCTTGACATGTCTCAGTTTGAGAATTTTAATTTTGTTGACTTCTGGGTTAATACTGCTTGTCCGAGAATTCCTGACCAGGCTGTTAACATGGTCAATATTGACGACCTCATAGATGCTGGCTTGCTGAAGCTTGAGAAAGAGCCTATGGCTTACGAGCTTCCTATTTGGATGAGCAGTATGGGGATGAAGCAGAAGTGAAGCGCATTCTTCTGTTTTTATTGTTAATTTCTTGTTCTACTCCGCCTGTTGTTCATTTTGACAACGCTGATTTTGTTGTTGAACTGGCTAAGACTCCTGCTGAGCGCCAGCAGGGTTTGATGTTCAGGGAATCAATGCCTGATGATAGAGGAATGCTTTTCATTTTTGATGATGTTGTTCCGAGAAGTTTTTGGATGAAGAATACTCTTATTCCTTTGGACATGATTTTTGTTGATGAGAATTGGACTGTCGTGCACGTTGCGAATGCTGTGCCTTGCACTGCTGATCCTTGTCTGAGTTATTCTTCTCCGCCTGCCAAGTATGTCTTGGAAATTAATGGCGGTCTTGCAGAAAAAAGTAATATTACAATAGGTTCTAAATTGTTTTTAAGTGAATGAGACTTGTACGTCTGTTGTGAGCGCGCTTCCTATTCCTCTTCCGATGCTGTAAAAGTTTTCTGATGTGACGCCTGCTAGTTTGTCGAAGAACGTTCCTTGTATTTTGTAGTCAACAGGCTCTGCTGTTATGTTGAGTTCCTGCTCTAGGTATTTCAGCGCGTCTTTCTTGTTTCCGAGCTCGTCAACAAGCCCTAGTTCTTTTGCTTCGCTTCCCAAGTAAACAAATCCTGTTGCTAGCTCTCTTACCGTGCTTTCCGGCAGGTTTCTATTCTCGGCGACTGTTCTTATGAATTCGTCGTGTAGTTTGTTTAGCATTGTTTGGAATAGTTGTTGTTCTTCTGATGTCATTTCTCTGAGCATTGTTCCTGCGTCTTTCAGTCTTCCTGCGGTCAATTTTCTGTAAGTGACGTTGTAATCTGCCAGCAGTCCTGTGAATTCCAGTCTGCTCGCTTGTACTCCTATGCTTCCTGTTATGCTCATTTTGTTAGCGTATATTTTGTCTGCTGCGGTTGCTATCCAGTATGCTCCTGATGCTCCTGTTTCTCTGATTACTGCTATTGTTGTTTTGTTGGATTCTTTTAATGCTGTTGCTATCTCGTCTGTGGCTACTGGTGTTCCGCCGGGACTGTTTATTTCAAGAATTATTGCTTTGATGTCGTCGTTTTCTTGCGCTTTTTCTATGAGTTTTACTATTCCCGCACTGTCGACTGTTGTTTGAAATGTTACATCTCCTGTTGTGATGAGTCCTTCTAGTGGTATTACTGCCACGTTTCCCGTTTCCAGCGCTGGTACAAATGAGCCTAAAATACTGAAGAAGAACATTGCGAATATTAGCACCATGAGTATGCTTATTCCTATGCTGATTACTTTCCAGGTGGTTCTTAATATTTTTCCGCCTGTTATTTCTTCTTTTGGTTGTTGTTTTTTCATAGTATGCCTGGTATCAATCTCTTAGTATCATCTTTGTATGACATCCATCTGTCTCCGAACTTGTCCAATAGTGCTCTTTCTTCTTGGCTGATTCTATAGAGTACGCTTGGTAAGAATAGCATTATTGTTAGTGCTAATCCCCAGATGCTTCCCATTGCTAGGCAAAAGCCGAGCATCATTAATAGCAATGCGCTTTTGTTTGGGTGTCTTATTTTTGAGTATAATCCTGTTTGTGCTGCTGAAAAGCTCGCGCTTAGTCTTTCTTCAAACGTTTTTTCTTCGTATAATTGTTTTCTCGCAATCAACTGCAACATTCCTCCTAGGAAGAATACGATGATGCCTGTCCACATGAACGCGTCTGCGACTGGTTGTTTGCTGGTGTAGTATGCTATTGCTATTCCTGCTGTTACTGCTCCTGTGATGAATTCTAGTATTATGCTTTCGTTGCTGTGCGTTTTTGCTGTTTTGAATATTAGTGCGCGGACTAATTTCTTGCCCAGCATTCCTAGGCCTACTATTATTAGTAATGCGACAACTGCTGCGAGAACTTTGAGCGTGTTTACCATTGGGGTGTGTTTGAGAAGTCTTGTTTAAATGGTTTTTGTTTAGAGCAGTCCTTCTTTTATGAGTCTGGGTACTATGAACAATTCCAATATTGGCGCTATTGTTATGCCTTTTTTCTTGTAGTCTCTGTCTATCCATAGAAAACCATCTACTTTGTCGTGCGGGTTAAGTTTTATTTCTCCGCTCAATTCCATGAAATAGCAGGGCATTCTGATTGTTTGCCCGTCGTAAGTGTTTCCTTCAAACGTGTCGTAGTATTTCGGGTTTACTGGATTGCATCCTAGTTCTTCTTTAACTTCCCTGTTGAGGCACTGTATGTCTGTTTCCCCAGGTTCGATTTTTCCGCCTACTGATATGTGGTCGTTTAGCCCTTTTTTGTGGACTACGAGCAACTTCTTGTCTCTTATGCAGATTCCGCCTATCTTATTGATGTCAGCGATGGTGAGTTACTCCTCTTCTTTTGCAGTATTTATAGATTGGGCATTTAGAGCAGAAAGGCGAGATTGGCGCGCATATTGTTTTTCCGTGAGCGACAAACGTGTCGTTTATGAGCTGCCAGTGTTTTCTCGGCACTAGTTTCTCAAGAGCTTGCTCTGTGTCTTCCGGCATTTTTGTTTTAACCCATCCTAATCTGTTGCTTATTCTGTGCACGTGTGTGTCAACCGGTATTGCGTCTTTCTGGAAAGAATATACGAGTACGCAGTTTGCTACTTTCCTGCCAACTCCGGGAAGTTCAATCAACTGTTCCATCGTGTCCGGCACTTTGCCGTCAAACTTTTCTAAAAGCATTTTGGCGGAATTAATTATGTTTTTTGTTTTGGCGTTGTAGAATCCTATCCTTTTGATTATTTTTTTGACTTCTTTCGCGTCCGCGTTTGCTAGTTTTTGTGCTGTTGGATATTTCTCAAATAATTTTTCAGCGATTACTTCAGTAACCTCATCTCTTGCACGTGCGCTCAGAATTGTAGAAATCAAAACTTTGAACGGCTCGTATTTTTCCCCCATTCTTCCGAGCATTGTTGTAGTGCCCTGTTGTTTTGAAAGTATGCTTAGCACTTTGTCAATTTCTTTATGTGTTGGCATATTTTTGTGTGTATGAACAAGATTTATATATCTAGCGCAAGACTTTATTGTTATGAAAAAGCTGGTGCTTCTTTTGTTGCTTGTGGCTTGTGTTGGTCAGGCTCCGGAAGCGCCTGTTGTTGAAAGGCCCTTTGTTGAAGCGCCTTTGATAATCCAGCCAACTTCGTTCCCGCTTCCGCCCGTGGTTGAGACTTGTGTTGATTCTGATGGAAGTGATGCTTTTGTGAAAGGTAAAGTTGTGAAGGGTACGAAAATCTTGGAAGATTCTTGTCTGTCTTTGAAGTCTGATTCCGGCCCGATTTCCATCTCAAAAGTTATTGAATACGTTTGCGAGAACAATGAGATTGTTGCAACTCCTGTTGATTGTTCTCTTGGCTGTTTGCGTGGTACTTGTTTGGGTGATGTTGAAAAGCAGTTTTTAGTAAAAGATGGACAGTGCAATTCTGTTGGAGGCTTTTTAATCACAAATTGCCTTGATGGTTGCTTGGATAAAACGATGTGCGCTCCTGCTCCTGTTAAGACAAAGAGCATAACGCTTCCTTTCCAGCTTTCTTGCTTGGTGCCAACTGAGGAGTGGGTGATTAACAAGTGGTTTGATTTTGAAGTCCCTAGGGCAATGGATGTTTTGTTTTTTGTTGACATTTCTGGAAGTGAGTTTGCCTTGGTTGAAGTTCGTGACTCAGAAGGAAAGCTCGTTGTTGCCCCTTTGAACAAGAAGCGCATTAGCAATAATCGTTGTTTTACTGATGCTTCGAGTTTTGCGCGTGCTTCTTTGCAGAAGGGCAAATACGAAGTGAGAGTTGGCGCGAAGGGTGAGGGTTCTGAGAAGTTCCGTTCTTTGAAAGCTAAGAATTTTGCTGTTGCTGTTATT
>CAZDUA010000010.1:0-24657 GCA_964508495.1 uncultured Methanosarcinales archaeon
GTGGAAAGAATAACTAATAAGAGAATAAGTATTCCTATTCGTGTCCCTGTGTTCTTTCCCACTTTTTTCCCCTTTAACCAATACTTTCAGCTATAACCTAGTACTGAACGTCAACCCCTAAATACATCAACCCACTTTTGATTCACATATGATGCGACCATTTAAAAAGCTTTGCGTGGCTATATGATGAGAATTCTAATCATGCTTTATCAAGAAACAGCTTCAATGTTTTATCCTTCACTTTCTCCTCAATAGAACTCGCGTGCTTCTTAACAGGGTCAGCAGATCCAAGCTTGACTGTTGCACCGCACTTATCCTCGATTTTAGCCTTCCACTTCTCAAGCATCTTAACAGTATCAGCATCAGTTTGAACATAAGCAAAAGCCTTATCCGCCTTCTGCATACCAGAATCTTTCCTCAACTGTTGAATATGACGCATAACCTCTCGGGCATAACCCTCTGCGTCCAATTCAGAAGTCCTTTCAGTATCCAAATACACAAAACCAAGCGGGAATTCAACCTCAATAAACCTCTTTGGAACTTCACGTTCGACAACAATATGGTCCTTGTTAAGCTCGATAGAATCCTTGTCCAGCGTAACTGTAAACTTGCCATCCTTCGCCAGTTGTGCCATGATAGTTTTAGCGCTCATCTCAGCAAGCTTGGTCATAATCTTCGGACTTTTAGCCCCAAAAGTCTTCCCAAGAGTTCCAGCGTTTGCCTTAACTTTCATCTTAACCTCGGCAAACTCCTTATGGCCATGAACTTCCTTGCAATTAGTCTGATACTTGATAACATCCTCGAGCTCTTCCAAGGCAACAAGCACTTCATCATCCTGAGAAATAATCTGAACAATCTTAATCGGCCATCTAAGCGAAATCTTGGCTTTTTCCCTTGAAGCCAGAACTGCCTGGACCACCTGGTCTGTAACAGCCATCTGCTTTTCTAACTTCACATCAATATCTTTTGCGTTAAACTTAGGCCAATTGCACAAATGAATGCTCTCTTCATCAAGTTTGAACTCCTTTTTCAAATTCTGCCAAATATGCTCGGAAATAAAAGGAGCAATTGGAGCGAGAAGCTTCAATAATTCAGACAAACACTTGAAAACCGTGTACAAAACAACCTGTCTCTCATTATCATCGCCAACCGCAGCCTTATCCCTGACCATTTGAATATAACCACGGCTTAATGTTAGGAATAACTCCTCGATTGCAGAAGGAGTTTCATTCAAATGGTACTGGTCAAACAATTCCGTCACTGTTTTAATTGTGCTGTTTAACTTTGAAAGCATAAAACGCTCTTCAGTGCCGGCCAAACTTTTCATGACAACATCATCAAGCCTTGCAGGATTAACCTTCAGTTCCTTTGCTAAATTAATCAAGAAATTCTGAACGTTCCACAAAACAATCAAATTTCGGTGTTTAGTCTTCGCATCTTGATGATTAAAACTAAGGTCAACACCAGGCTGGGCAGCGCCAATCTGATAATACCTCAAAGTATCAGCGCCATAAACATCAATAATCTCGTAAGGCGTTATGTAATTTTTCAACGATTTAGACATCTTCCTGCCCTGCGTGTCATTAATGAAACCATGCATGTAAACAGCCTTGAAAGGAAGCGTGCCATGACTAATCATGCTCATACAAGCCAAACTGTTAAACCAACCGCGAATCTGATCCTTGCCCTCCAAAATCAAATCAGGAAAGCCAAAACCCTTAAACGGCTGTTCCTTAGAAGGATAATCCAACGTCGCCCAAGGAGCAACACCAGAGTCAAGCCAAACATCCAAAACATCAGGCACTCTCAACATTTCCTTGCCACAATCACACTTTAATTTCACCTGGTCAACCCAAGGACGATGCAAATTATCAAGCTCTTTTCCAGTCAACTTTTTTAATTCAGCACTAGAAGAAATGACTTTATGTTTGCCACACTGACAAGTCCAAATCGGCAACGGAATACCCCAGAAGCGCTGTCGAGAAATACACCAGTCCTGCAAATTCTTTAACCAAGAATTAAACCAGTTCTCTCCAGCCCAGTCAGGAACCCAATGAACCTTCTTATTCTGCTCAATCATCTCTGCCTTAAGCTTTTCAACAGCAAGGAACCATTGGTCTGTAGCTCTGAAGATAATTGGAGTCTTGCAACGCCAGCAATGAGCATACTCATGCTCGATTTTTACTTTATCGATAATTGCATTCTTATCTTCCAACAACTGAATAAACTTGTCATCATCCTGCTTGGCAACCATTCCAGCAAGCGAGCCCATCTTATCACTAAAACAACCATGCTCGTCAGCCTCATTAAATGGTGGCAATCCATGCTCTTTACCAACCTCAAAATCCTCAGGACCACAACCAGGAGCACAATGAACAAGACCGGAACCTGCATCAGTTGTAACATATTTTTCTGAAAGAACTACAGTGTGAATTTTCTTAGAATCAGGGAACGTGATTTCGTTTTTTAGAGGGTGAACGTATTTAGTTCCTGCTAATTTCTCGCCCTTGACTTTTTCAACAACTTGGTATTGCTTTCCAGCAACAGCGCCAATAACACCCGGAGCCAAAGCCTCAGCAAGAATCCAAACTTCGTTTCCAACTTTTGCTTTAACATAATCAAACTCAGGATGAGCCATCACGGCCATGTTAAAAGGAATCGTCCAAGGAGTAGTAGTCCAAATGATTAAAAACTCATTCGGCTTGCCTTCAACCTGAAGTTTAACAAAAATAGAATCATCTTTCCTGTTTTCATATTCTAATTCGTGCTTTGCCAGAGCAGTAGCACATCTCGGACACCACGTCATAGACTTCTTGCCAAGATAAAGCAATTTTTTCTCGTTAGCTTTAGCTAAAGCCCACCAAGCACCCTCGATGTACTCATTCTTGATAGTCATGTAAGGATTCTGCCAGTTCATCCAAACGCCCAAACGCTTGAAATCCGTAATCATTGGCCACAAATTGTCTAAAGCGTATTTCTGACAAGCCTCAACGAACTTCTGCAAGCCAAACTTGTTCAAAATTTCCTTCTTGTCCTTAATGCCAAGCTCTTTCTCAACACTAACTTCAATAGGCAAGCCGTGCATGTCAAAACCAGGCTGGTCCCAAACATCAAAACCCTGCATGCGCTTGTAACGCATAATAGAATCTCTCAACGCTTTACCCCACGCGTGACCAATATGAATCCTGCCGGTTGTGTATGGCGGACCGTCTAAATAGAAAAACCGTTTCTTGCCAGAATTCTTCTTAACAGCCTTTTCGTAAATTTGACCGTCCTTCCAAAAGTCTAAAATGGCTGGCTCTACAGTCTTAAACTCGTATGAATTCATACACTTGCAAAAGAAACAAGCTATTTAAAAAAGTATAGGAAAAAATCAGATAACTGGCGCAGGTGCTGGTGGAGGTACTTAAGGTGCTGGTGGTGGAACTGGTGGAACCGGAACTGGTGCAGGTGCTGCAGGAGGAGTCGCATTTGCAATTTTTCTGAGTGCCAAATAACCAAGACCAAGACCTGCCGTAAGAGAGCCTAAAAGCATCAAAAGACCGCTTCCAGACTCACGTTCATCGCTACCTTGCTGGGCAACATCATCCAAGTTCTCTTCACGAGACTTTTCAGACTTGTACCAAGGAGCATCTCTTCCGTAAAAGCGCTTGTGCCTTTCATTGGCCTGCTCGTATTGTGATTGTCTTATTCTAACGTGAGTTTCATCGCCTTTAATTGGCGTACATCCTCTAATGTAAGAAGCGCCAAGCAATGCAACAAGACCAAGAGTTGCGAGCAAGCCTGCGCCTGCTTTTCTAAATCTTAAGTTTTCTTTAGTTTGATATTCATTTGCGCACAAAGCGATAAGTGCTGATTGGTCAGCAGTAGGTTTCCAAATAGGAGGAGTTCCCGCAGGTGCTCCTGCTGGTGCAGCTTCCCAAGTACCTTGTGATTGCAAGTCTCTAACAAGATCAGCGTAACCTGTAGGAGTGGCATACTTGCCTGCGGCTACAGCTTTCTGATATGCGACAGAAGGATCATTACGCATCCTGATTATTGTACGTTCTATATCAGCCATTTTAACACCTTTTACACGTTTCCGATATATAAACCTTTCTATTTTTAACTACCAGTTAGTAGTGATTTTAAAGGTAAAGGAAGGTTTATAAAGGCGCTAAACTGCCAACAAACCCATGACCTTCAAATGTCACGCTTGCGGCAAAATATACGGCAAAAAAGGGATGTGCTGCGGAAAAGCACTAGAACTAACATGCAAAATGTGCGGTTTCGGAAAAGACTTCTGCACGTGCGAAGTAGCAAGCACAAAAGAAGGCTTAAAGCGCTAATTCTTCCAAAACACTACGCTTCCTGCGCTCGGCCTTTCCATCCCATGCTTCTGACTTCAAGTCATGCTTGTATTCCTGCACCATTCCATAAAGCTGGGTTGCGAACTCGTGAGCACACTGCCACCTAACAATTTCAGATTGCTTAGGATTCTTTTCTTCAAGCTTAGCAACAATATACTCGATGTCGCTCCTGCGAAGAACAATATTTGTTGAAGCAAGCTGTTTATGAAATTTCTCAACTGTGATAGCATACTCAGTCATGCCCTTTTTGTACGTTTTCAGCTATATAATGCTTAAGCACGTTTTGTACTACTTCAAATAATTATTCTGAATAAATTGTTTCTAAGAATCTGTATTTTTGACTTCAAATTTTGCGATAGATTTAAAAGTAGGCATGGTGGAACCCGTCTTGTATGTCACAAGAGGCGATAACAGAAATAGACATGGACGTATTCTCACGCAGAATAGGCCCATACTTTTCATGGCTTGAAAGCAGAATAGAATCGGGCTGGCAGCAAAGCGATTCAGTCCAGAAAGACGTTCTAAAAGAAGTAAAATACCTTGCAACAACAATGAGAGCACGGTTCATCCTGGGCGTTTCCAAGGATGACTTTGCAAAAGAAGTAAAAAGAACACTTGAATTATTTGAACTCGCATCAGAAGCATTCCCATCAGAGTCAGACGATGTAGAAATCAAAACAAAACACTTCTGCAAAGGCGTTTCAGAAGAACTTGGATCACAATTCATACCACAGGAATACAGAGATCCGCTGGGACCAGGCCCGATGCCAATGCCAGAGCCACTAGTACCGGATCCAGAACCAGACCCGTTAGCACCAGACGAAGAAAAATCAATCAAAATCACGCCAGAAATTAAAACTGCATTAAAAGTTGAAAAAGTAAAGACAGAAAAACCAAAGATTGCAAAAGTAAAAGTTGAAAAGCTTACAAAAATAGAAAAGCCAGTTGAAGTAACGATTGCGAAACCAAAAGTACAGAAAACTGTAAAAAAAGCGGACGTTCCAAAAGTTCAAGAAAAACCAGTAAAAAAGTCAAAGAAAAAGAGTTTCTTCTTAGTTCGCTGGGTGAAAAGCTTCATTTACGGCGAAGACCAGTAAGTGTCAAAAAAGCAAAAATATAAATGTTCTGACAGATATGCGTCTTTTTGAACACATAAAATTAAATACTTTGGAGCATTTGACACTCCCAGGTGGTTAAAAAATGAGTATATTCACAATTGACGATGTTGTAGACAGCGCAAAACAGTTCTCAATAGCTGCATTAGCAGGATTATTCCTACTAGCAAATTCTCCAATTGAAGCAAGAACTAATCAGTCAAAACAAGATATTGAGCAAAAACTCTCACAACAAAAGCAAGCTGCTCCAACTGAAAATGAACAAATAATGACAGAAGCACAAATACGCGAAACATTCAGCGCGGACTATGTCAAAAAAGACGCAGAATCAAAACGCGCTCTTTCAGAGAAATTACTCGAGCGCGCAAAAAACCCGCAAAACAATCCTACATTAAGATATGGATTCTACAGAGAAGCAGCATTAATCGCGGCAGAAACACTCGATCTCCAAAAAGCATTCGGCATAATAGAAACAATGGCCGCATCATACAAAATGCGTGACCTCGCACTAAAAAATGAAGCTTTCCGAACTGCAAAAAAGAATGTAACAAGCCCCGAACAAGCCAAAATTGTAGCTGAAAGCGGAATTGCAGTAACAGAAGCAATATTCAGAGGAGACGATTATGTGTCAGCATCACTCATGACTGGCGAGATTAAACAAATTCCAAAACTTCCAAAAGAAATCGTGACAAAAATTGACGATTTATTGGCGGACATCAAGCAAGTCCAAAACGCAGAACTGGCAGTATCAGCAAAACCAGACGCAAAATCATACGTGATACTCGCACGCCATTCAGCATACAGAAAAAACAATTTTGAAGAAGCAAAAGACCTGGCGCAAAAAGGAAACGATGGAGACCTTAAAACGCTCATAGAAAGTGAGTTAACAAATCCCGACACGTCAGAATTACAATATCAACTTGCACAAAAATACGTGGATTCAGCAAAGAAGCTCAAAGGAAGCGAAAAAGAAATGCACGAAAAACGCGCGCTCCACTGGTGCGGAACAGCACTTACAAAAGCAGATGATCTCTTAAGGCCCAAAATTGAAAAAATGATAAGCGACTTTGACAAAGGAGAAACGCTGTCAAAAGGACTTGTAAGCAGGTGGGCATTTGACGAGGGAAACGGAACAGCACTGCTTGATTCTCAAAAGATAAACAACGGAAAGCTAAACAACGGCGCAAAATATGCACCTGGAATGCTTGGAACAGCATTAAGCCTAGATGGAATAGATGATTACGCAACGCTGGGCGTCAAAGACATGCCGGCAGCAAACGCACAACAATCAATGACTTGGTGGCATTATGTTACAACAAATCCAGCATCAGGACAGCAATGCATTGCAGTATTGACTAACATGCAGGACTCTTCAGTTCAATCAGGATACAATAATGGCAAAATAGGAGTATGGAAGCACGGGGGAGCGCCCTTAGTATCAGCCGTTCCGCCAAAAGCAGGAATGTGGCATCACTACGCATATACTTTTGATGGGAAAACGCACAAATTCCACATAGACGGAAAATTACAGGACAGCTCAACGACTGAGCAACAAAAAGGAGTTCCAACAAAATTTGAGCTGGGCAGATGGGGCAGGCTGGAAAACGGAGAATTTTTCTTTGGTGGGCAAATTGACGACCTGCGCATTTATAGCAGGCCTGTAAGCGAAACAGAAATCCAGAGCCTAATGAAGAAAAAATAAAGGCAAGCGAAGCCTTTAAAAACAAAATACAACTCTAACCTTCTATGCGCATTTCAATCTGGATAGGACTCTTAACTTTAGGACTAGGAATATTTCTCTCATACCTTGCAGACGCGATGATACAAACACAAGCTATAGGAACATTGCAGACAACAGCAACACTGCTAGCATCAATACTGTTCGTATTATTCTCTGCCAGCATGCTTGGAGTAGGAGCAGGACTAGTAATACACTGGATAATCGGATTTGCGTCCCACTGGAAAGCATTCGCAGCAGAAATCTTCCTCGGCTTTGCCACATTTTTCATGGGAGTCGGAGCAACAATAATGAGCGGAAACTACTGGACAGCACTACAAATATTCTTCACATTCTTCATAGCAAGCATAACAATATTCTCACTGTCATTTATATCGCTATTTGGCGGAATATTCGAAGGATTCGCGAGCATCAAAAAATACATCAAAAAAAGATTCAAACATCGGAATTCTACAAAATGGAAAAAATAATAATAGAATTCCGAATGTGCTCAAAAACATGGAGTATCATAATATGACTCGAAGCATGTTTTTGACAAAGAGGTAAATAATGGACGCAAAAAAGAGGTTATTGAGCTTCATAGAAGACTCAAACGCCTTTGACAACACTTCAAAACTCAAACTAATATTACTTCTATCAGGCGTAAAGCCAAGCACGTACGCGCGCATCAGAATACAAAAAAACCTGCACGACAAACACGAATTCGAAGAATTACTCAAAGAAAACGGAATATTATTTGACGTGAGCAGGGCAAAAGGATACGAAGAAATAGTTAAAGTACAGGGAAACGCAGCAGTCTGGCAGCTGAGAGGAATATGGCACGGATACGACCTTTTCAAGAATAAAAATTTCAATGCGCGATTTCTTGAATATGTAACTCTTCTAAGACAGAAAAAACATGAAACAGCAGACCAATTAGCAGGTGTCATATACGGCTACCCGCAATGCTGTACAAATGCCTTCATAAAAGGACACGCGTCAGCACAAATAGCAAAAAAATACACAGCACATCAATATTACAAACAATTACATGACGCAGACAAAAAATTCTCATTCATAGCACATACTCCATGCACTCTTAACTGCAAAGAAACCAAAAAATTCAACGCGCTATACGCAAAAGCAGTCAAAAAGAACGCGCCAGCATTCTACAAAAAATACTCCAAAAAAAGAACATATAGCGCGCCTCTAATCGTTGACGCTGAAAGCGATACAATAAAGTGGAAGAAAAAAGACGGACATGAATACTCTTTGGTCACACAAAAACCAATAGAAGGAAAATATTACCTAATCAGCTGGCTGTCCAAGAAAGAATACAAAAGAGGAACAATACTTGACGCCAAGATAACACTGCAGTATGATTATGCCATCGTAAATGCAAAAAAGACAATTGGGAATTTAGCAAACTTCCACCACGAAAGAAAATTCACACGACCATGAAGTTCAACGAACTCGCACGCTTGTACGAAAAACTCGAAAAAACAAGCTCGTACAACACAATGCGGGAAATACTAAGCACGTTCTTCAAACACATCTCAAAAGACGAAATAAAACAAGTCTCTTATCTTACCCTTGGCACAATAGCATCACACTTTGCAGATGTAAACCTGGGTATGGCAGAAAAAAAGGTTGTAAAAGCCATAGCACTTGCAGGAAAACAAAAAGAAGAAATTGTTTTCAGACAATATAAGAAAACAGGAGATATAGGCATAACGGCTGAAAGTTATGCCGGCAAAGGCGGACTATCAGTAAAAATCGTCTTTGAAACACTCCACAAAATAGTGCGAGCAACAGGAACAGGAAGCCAAGACAAAAAAATAATACTGCTGGCAGGATTGATTAAACAAGCATCACCAATAGAAGCACGATATCTAGCAAGAATAGTTCTAGGAGACTTACGATTAGGAGTAGGAGACAAAACAGTACTCGACGCACTAGCCGTGGCTTATACTGGCAGAAAAGAATCAAGAGAACAACTAGAACACGCATACAACATCTGCCCAGATGTTGGATTAATTGCCGAAACACTGGTCAAAAAAGGGCTTAAATCAGTTGAACGGATAGGCGTGGAAATTGGAATACCAATACAATCAATGCTATGCCAAAGAATCAAAGACCTGGAAGCCGTACAAACAAAAATTGGATATCCCGTTGTTGTAGAAGAAAAATACGACGGCGAAAGAATACAAGTACACAAACAAGGAAACAAAATAAAACTATACTCGCGCAGACTGGAAGACATAACACTGCAATTTCCTGACGTTGTTGAAGCAGTCAAAAAGTCAATCAAAGCCAAAAATTGCGTTCTGGACAGCGAAGTAATGCCGGTAGACGGAAAAGGAAACCTTCTGCCTTTTCAAATTCTAATGCAAAGAAGAAGAAAATACGAAGTGGAAAGCTACGTCAAAAAAATACCAGTAGTACTATTTGTTTTTGACCTGCTATTTGTAAACGGAAAATCATTAATACACGAGCCGTACAAAAAGAGATACCAGCAACTGCAAAAAATTGTTCGACAAACAAACAAAATTCATTTAGCACTGCAAAAAACGTGCAATGACGCAGACTGCATAGAAGATTTGTTCAACAAAACAGTAGAACACGGCGGAGAAGGAATAGTAATCAAAAGCCTGAATGGACCTTATCAAGCAGGCGTACGAGGCTGGAATTGGATAAAATGGAAGCCAGACTATGTCAAAGGACTGCGAGATACATTTGACCTTGTTGTAGTAGGAGCATATTACGGCAGAGGAAGAAGAGCAGGAACATACGGCGCACTATTATGCGCAGTTTACAACGAGAAAAAAGACCAGTTTGAAACATTCTGCAAATTAGGAAGCGGGTTTACGGACAAAACACTCGCAGAACTGCCAAAGAAATTCAAAAAAACAGACCACAAGCCAGCCAGGCTAGTAATTACAAAATCAATGACGCCGGACGTGTGGCTAGAGCCCAAAATCATAGTAGAAGTAACGGGAGCAGAAATAACAAAATCACCAAACCACAGCTCAGGTTATGCACTAAGATTCCCGCGCTTTTTACGCTGGAGAGAAAAAAAGCCAGAACAAGCAATCACGACAAAAGAAATACTACGAATGGCCTAAGACTTCCAAATCACGCCTGAAACGATAAACGATTTCTTCCCACTTCTGGGAATTACTTGTTAAAGTGGTTCTTGAAGCAATCATTTCCAGTTGACTTGCATAAGCCTGCAGTTCATCCGCCGGAACGGCCAACAATTTACTCATTATTCTCTTATAACGCGCATCCCGAACAAACCTGCCATCTTCTTCAATGCACTGGTTTGCAGCGTAAATGAATTCTTTCAAAGTGTCATCAATCGATTCTGCGAACATCCTGCATACATCGCCTCAGGTCATATTTATGCGTTATGGAAAAGTTTAAGTGCAAATGAATAGTTCTTAACATCATGAAAAGAGCGATAATAATACACGGCTGGGGCGGAAGCCCAACAGGCGGATGGATACCGTGGCTGAAAAAAGAACTAGAACGCCATGAGTTTCAAGTCATTACGCCACAAATGCCTCACACAGACTTCCCAACAATAGCTGAATGGGTGCCTTATTTGACCAAAATTGTCGGAGAGCCAGACAAAGAAACATATCTAATCGGGCACAGCATAGGATGCCAAACAATATTGCGCTATCTTGAAAGCATTGATGAAAAAATTGGCGGAGTTGTATTCGTGGCAGGATGGCTTACCCTTAGCGAGCTTGACACTCCGGAAGAAGAAGAAATAGCAAAACTCTGGGTTGAAATCCCAATAGACTTCGAAAAAGTCAAGCCGAAGGCAAAATTTATCTCGATATTCTCAGACGATGACCCATACGTGCCAGAAGAAAACTGGATGAAATTTGAAGACCTGGGAGACGTTATAATAGAGGACGGGCTAGGACACATTGAAGGAGTAACTTCAAGCATTTTAACATCAGTGCTAAAACTGAGTAAGTAACTACTTTTTGGTAGTAAGTTTTAAATAACCTCGAGTGCAATCCATTCTCATGGCTCTAGAAAGAATAGTCGTAAAAGAAACACAATTTCAAGAACATTTAGATGACAAACTGCTTCAACGATGGGCAGAAGGACAAGACGTACAACTAGACAGCCTAAACAGCCCATTGATGGAAGTAGACCTGAGCCCGCACGGATATGGCAAAGTAATCATACAAGACGAAAGCACAAACCCAACCGGCACGATAAAAGACCACATGGCACTAGCCATACGCAGATGGTACAGAATTTTTGCGCAAGCACACTTAAAACAAGGATACAAGCCCAACACAAAAGTTCCAAGAATAAGCATACTCACGGCCGGAAACGCGGGAAAATCTCTTGTTAACGCGTTCAAAGACATAATGCCAATAAAGCTTCTCGTGGACAATAAAATCAGTCCAGCACTATTAAGAGAACTCTGCCAGCTGGACGCAGACATATACCAGGCGGACATGAGAGAGCCACTTACAAGCGAGCAAATCAAAAAACTCACAAACAACCAATGTGGAATTGAATTAACAGGACGACACAGCAAATTCTACCTGTCACATGCGCGAATGGTAATAGGACTAAGACCAGCAAAAGTTTACGCACCTTACGGTTCAGGACAACTATTTGATAACTATTTGGACTTCCAAATAATGGATACCGAAGGCACAATAACACAGAGAGAAAAGCCAGCCAGCATATGCGGAGCAGAGCCAGAACAACAAAACAGCATGGCAGACAAGCTCACGGCACACTGCAAACCATTCGTAATATACGGACCGCAGAAAATACAAGAAGTGCAAAAACAAAAAATCACTGGAGACTTCACAGGCGTATACGGAGTAAATGAAGAATACATAAAAAACGCGTGGCAAAGAATGAACGAGCTATGCCCTGCAGAACCAAGCGGAGCAGCAGGACTAGCACTCTACATGCAACATTATGATCAAGGATTGATACACCAAACAGAAAAAATAGTTGTCGTTAACACTGGAAAAGGAAAATAGCACTGGACAACTGCGCATAGCAATTTTAAATTAACACGTTCTTGAATTTTATGTGAGGCAGAGCACCCTTCTAGAATACGGACTAGTCATTATAACAGAATACATACCAATGCGCAAATATCCTTACAAGTCAAGACACGGACTGGCGGAACTGCAATTGCGCAAACGATTGGAAAAACAAGGCTGGAAAGTCTGGAGAGGAGGATTTGTACACGCAATAGCCGCAGATGTATATCCGGCAGTTAAGAAAAGATATATGGAATTAGCAGAGCTGATATTAGAACTGCGCGGGGAAAGGGCGCTTGACTTCTTATGTTATCTGTGCACAGTCCACCATGGAATGCCAGATTTAGTGTGCTATAATCCTGCATTAAAACAATTCAAGTTTGTAGAATGCAAACTAGGACACGAAGGACTAAGCAACAGACAAGTATTAACAATACAAAGACTGCAAGAAAACGGCTTTAATGTAGAAGTACACAAATTAGTAGAAGACTGCACTAAAATGAGAAAAGCAGAGGTAAATTTAGTAACAAAACAGAAAAAAATACTTGAAAAAGAAATGACGCTGAAAAAGTTTGTTCGTAAAGAATCGAAAATTACTTCTTAGGTCTGTAAAGCGGAACTATGTAAGGCTTAGTTTCCCTGAATTTAGGAGGATTTCCACGATAGTTGTGCTCCCAAGTATTCCTAGGCTCATCTTTAACATATTGCCTGCCAACACAGCCGGTAACAGACAAAGCTGCTACTGCCATCAATGGCAAGCCAATTTTACGTACTAGTTTTCCTATATCCATGATAGTCACTAAGAGGTAGTGATATTTAAAGCTTTCTATTCCTTCAGTACTTTATAAGCAGCTTTCAGCTGTTCATCAAGACTCTCAGAGCCATCCCTGTTCTCATCAATTAGCGCACGAATAAGCAGGTCATACTGCCTGTTCTGGGCGTACAAAACAGTCAATCTGGCCTGCTCATCGGCGGAAGGAACAGGAGGTACAGCCGGGCCCCTGTAAGGAAGCCACAATTTGCCAACAGGCTTTTTTGTGTCTAAAACGTCATCAATAACGGTTTGAGCACGCTCGCTGTCAACAAAATCACCACCATTGCTCATCACATTACACAACGCAGTCAAAGTACGAGAATCATAATCAGCACCCTGGGCCATAATGTCTTTCAATGCATAGCAAACAAGCCTGTCGGCCTTTCTAGAAGCTCGCGCGCCATTAACCCACCCAATATCGGGCTTTTCAGACTGGCAAACAACGGACGTATCCGTAATTTGCACATAACCCTGCACGTCAACACGCCTATTATTACAGCTATAAATAAGTCCGGCAATGCCGAGCGTTGCGATAAACAAATATTCTTTCAATTTCATGTTGCTCACCCTACAACCAGTAAGACGAACTTGTTAAAGGGTGTATCGCCTAGAAAGTTGAAATTCTTACAACAGAATCCGGAAAGTTTACAGGTTTTTGGCTATTTCATAACTTCTTAGCAAAACGATTAAACTCGTAAGCACGACTGCTGCCATCTTTATGAATGAATTTGCCACAAACGGCAACACGCCATTGCTCTTCAAGATGCCTGAAAATATTCATCATAGAATCTACCACGGTATCCTGCACTGGCACAACAAAAGGCTCGCCCTCAAATGAAGGAAGCTCTTTGCTACCAGGCCTGTAAGTGGTGAAACAATAACCAATCCCAGGCTCCAACTGTTTCACAAACTGATGGCGCTCAGTAGGCATGCGATTGTGGCTAAGACCACACTTGCCTTCAACTGCAGTAAAATATTCCTCCTGAGATTTGAAATCCTCCTTCTTAAACTGCGCAGCAGTCTCATTCCACAACCTTCTAGCATCCGGTGAAGCACGCAAGATTGACAAATAAGCACGCTCATCTCCGGCGACTTGAAAACCAGTAATCCTTGGCGTAGCAACAGGCACGTCAGGCTCACAATGCCGCTGTTTCAAAGCACGCTCAAAACTATAAATGGATGGTTTTTCTTCCGCAAACCATTTAGCAACAGTATCAGTCTGGTCACCATTGCTAACAATATGAGCGCCATTAGACACTGCCATAACATTGTAAATAATCAAAGAAGGATCCTTGACCTTAGAAGGATCAGCAGCCTCAGTGCGAACAGAACTGCCCTCAACAACATACACACGATTCTGACTATTCTCGCTCCTGCCCATAATCCAAGCAAGCTGGACAAGATTACTCCTTTGATCCATGCCAAGAACAATGCCCCTGCAAGGGTTATCAACAAAACGCGTTCTCAAATTTTCCTCGGCTAAAGTTCCAATGTCGCTCATTTTAATCACAAACCGCTTGTGCCTTCGGTTTTTGGCACAATCTTACTCGTACACTCCTCTGCGGCCTTTCTCATGTTCTCTGCCGTATAAATTGCTGTTCCAACAATCGCGTGCCAGCTATCGCCAGCAGCTTTTGTCGCATCATCAATCTTTCCACCCTGCGCAATAAACCCAGGAGCATAGAAGACAGGCTTAACACCCTCGGCTTCAATCATGTTCCTTACTGATTTTATAACGTCAGGCTTGTTACCCGGAACGACAAAATTGTTAACTCCTGCCCTTGCGGCAATCTTATACATTTCCGTAGCGCCCTCGTCAGTAATGAATCCGCCCTCGCTGACAGCATAAGCAGGATGCGTCATCCTTCCGCCAACAATAACTTTCAAGCCCTGATTTAACGCGTGATAAATCCACGCGCGCTCTGTCTCAGGACCCGCCTGTGGGAAGAAAATAACGGTATCAATTCCCGCATTCTTGCAAACACGAGCAAACTTTTTCCCAGTGTCAGGAATATCAGTTGCAGCCTTCTGGTGGTCGTAAATAATCGGCTTGTCAGTGTATTTTCTGGCAACTTCAACCACTTTCGGTAAACCATACGTTAAACCAAGCTCAAAGCCAACCTTGAAACCGCCAATGCCTGGCAGGTCAGCGGTTTGCTTAACAAGCTCTTCAAACTGCTCAATAGTCTCAACATCACAAGCAGGAATGACGCTTTTATCGGTAGCAATAACACGGTGTTCAAGAGACTTGTCAACCCCAATTGCTGTTTTTACTTCCTGAGTTCCATAAACTCGCAAATAATTAGCCGTCATTTCACAAGCCTTTGCAAACTCGGGCCTTTCTTTCAAAATTTCATAAATCTCAGAAATCTTGAGAACAGACACGACTTTGGTGCCGGTTTCTTTCTCGTATTTCTCAATAGCATTAACGCCGTCAATGCCGACTTCTTGACGGTCAACAGCAATTGCAAGCACTGGATGCTGGAACGTTCCAAGCTCTCCCAAATCCTTGATTGCTTGATATTTAGCATCACCTGTTGTAAAAACATCGTCCAAATGCGCAATGCGGTTTCCGTCCTTGGGCGCACGACCCACAACACGCCCTTTGATTTTATCAGCCTGCGAAAGATTTGAAGCCTCTCCACCAGTTTTCTCAACCTTACGAGTGAAAAACCAAGGCTTATTCACGCCAATCCTGGCCAACTCCATAGAAGCAGCAATAGCAAGACCAACACCCTTCTCAGGAATACCATATAACAAATCAAAATCAATTCCTGAACCTTTGAGAGCTTCAGCATAAAAACGTCCGAGCGCTGCAGTAGTCTCTCCATCATTAAAATCACCAATGTTGATGAAATGAGGAGACAACCTCTTATTCTTCAACTGTTTTTCATCACCAAATTTGCCTGCACTGGTTTTTAGCAAAAAATCAACGAAGTCTAGCTTAAATTGTTCCATAACACATCACCCTGTAAAAGCCAGAATATGCTCCTATAAAAGGACTTCTTGACAAGAATATAGGTATTAAACAATACTATGAAGTGCGCCGGCGCGGGGAGTTTCATGCTCCCGGCCCAAACCGCAAAGCTTTTGAACCCCGAAGCCTTTTCAGGTCACCAGAGGTTCAGTCTGGCGGGCAACCGAGTTGCCCAACGCCGGCACATTTTTTCTTTTGTTTCACTTCTTAAAGGGCCTATCGCTTGAAAACTTGGAAGATTTTCAGCTTGAGCCGTACAAAACAATTAAAAACAGCCAAACTATCGTAATGTCATGCTTGAAAACCCAACAATAATATTCGGAATAATAGGCGGACTGGGCGGGCTATTACGCGCAGCAGTAGGAGTTAGAAAAGCATTCTTGCAAAAAAGAAAGTTTGTACCAAGCTATTTCTTAGCGACAGTTGTTGGTGCAGTAATAATAGGAGTAATAGTTGGAAGCACAATAGGAATAAACAAAGCAGTGGCGCTGTTCGCAGGATATGCAGGAACAGATTTATTGGAAGGTCTAGCGAAGAGTTTCAAGATAGCGCCGATAAGAATTGGATAATACAAAGCCTTAAAAGAAAGTGTTTTTTCTCAAAGCAGATGGATTTCGTACGTGAGGCAAAAGTCTGCATAAAAGAAGAAGACAAACAAGTATACGTCATAGGCCAGATAAACCTTAAAGAAGAAAATAACCTCACATACCAGCCAAACTTTCTCGATGATACGGACCTCGGAATGAACGTTGAAAGATTTTTTGAATACCCTGCCTTTGCGAAAAGAGCTTTTTTATATCACGCAGAAACAAGAGAACAGGCAGAAAAAATAATCAAATGTTTAGAAAGCGGAAGAGGATATCTGATGCACGGAACGCCAATAATATTCACTTGCGCAGAACTAAGCGCAACGCTGGAAACAATAGCACTCGACCTCATAGAAAAATACGGAGAACTTCAGTAGCCAGACAAAGCGGGGAATACAGACTAATAAGTGTGTCACAATCTTTAAATAAAGCGGGACTGCAGAAAAATGCGGATGGAGCAGACGACAGCAGAAACAGTAATAAGAGCAGAATTTGATGACGCAGCGAATGCAATCGCACACTTGTTCTCTTTTACAAACTTTTCATTCAAAACTCGCAGAAAACCACGACTAGTGCTGGATACAGAAGTAAACAACGCACAATTCCTAAACGATTACGACACTTCAAGAAGGGCAATAATAATGTCGCCGGCAGATATAACCAAATACACTTTAGGAAGAGATGCAGGTAGATGCCTGTACTTCATGGCGAACTCTGCAATCTATCAGAAAGCACGCGAATACAACAAATTACTTATTGGTATAATAAACGAAATAGAACAACTAACACCACAAGCTCTTGAACGACAAACAAAAGCTTTCAACATGGCAACAGCACATTCCCAGCTTGAACTTGCAGTAGCACACTATTGCGGCATTGCTTACAATGAAGACGGCAGATACCAATCGCCAAACTCAGCAGGAGTACTCACGGCAGCAGCAAACTTAAAAGAACAAACAGACGAAGCAGACCTTCAAAGAGAATTCCTCATAGCCAACGCGCAAGGAATGAAAATTGCAGAAATCCTATACGACAATTTCGGTCCAGAAGTATTCAGACCAATACCAAGACTCGGAGTCCAAGAGGCAGGAGAACGAATACGTCTTCTAACAGATATTGACATACTACAATAGTCAAAAAGTTTTGACTCAAATTCTCAAGAGACAAATTATATATGCAAAGCCCTATTACTTCCAAACATGATAAAAGCGATATTTTTTGATTTGGACAACACACTCATAGACTTCATGAAAATGAAAAGAGCGGCAAGCGAAGCAGGAATAGAAGCGATGATAGCAGCGGGAGTAAAACTAAACAAAGAAGAAGCGATGAAACTACTATATGAGTTATACGACCATTACGGCATAGAACACCAGCAAATATTCCAAGAATTTTTGATAAGAACACAAAACAACATTGATTACAAAATTTTAGCAGCAGCAATAGTTGCGTACAGAAAAGCAAGAACAGTGCTTGCAGAACCATACCACGGAGTAATGCCGACACTGTTGAAGCTAAAACAAAAAGGGCTAAAACTAGCAATAGTGTCAGACGCGCCAATACTCCAAGCATGGACGAGACTAACAGAAATGAAAATACAAGACTTCTTCGATACAGTAGTCACGTTTGAGGACACAGGAGAAAAAAAGCCAAGCAAAAAACCATTCCAAAAAGCACTAGAACAGCTAAACGTCAAACCAGAAGAAGTACTCCACGTTGGAGACTGGCCTGAAAGAGACATACTAGGAGCACAATCACTAGGCATCAAAACTGCATTCGCAAAATACGGAGCACTAAAACCCTCGACAGTAAAAGCAGACTACGAATTAAACAAAATAGAAGACTTATTGCTATTTACACCAGGTAACTAAAGGAGTAACTTCAGATTCAGTCAAATAAAACGCGCGCATTCCAGGCTTCAAATTATTCGTGTCATAAAAGAAACTGCCATACGCAGCATCAATAATACGAATGTTACCGCCACCAAAAGCACAACGCGACTTCTCAAACTGCAAAGCACGCTGTTCAGGCAAATAACGCTTAAACTGGCCCAACTCCAAACCCCTCCACTTACCAGCATCCAAAATAAGCAAAGCACCCTTTGACTTAGGCTTTTCAGCAACAACCGCGGAAGTTACCGGAGACGAAGTGGGAACCTGAGGGAAAACATACGGACTGCAGCACCAATAAACTTCAGCAGTCTTCTCACAACCAGCCCACGTCAATAAAGCATCAAACTCTTGGCCGGCCAAAACAGCCATGCCCTGACACTTATTCTGCTTCCAACGCCAAGAAAACCAAGGCTCAAAAGATAAGGACTCAAGCATGCACCAATTACCAAAACAAGTGCCGAGACTTATCTCATCATTCTCACAAAAAGCATTGCCATTGGCATCAATGCAGCAACCAAGATCATCAGCACCAACAACGCCAATTTTTTGAACGCGCTCACACATCACCTGAGAAAACTGTCCAGGAGAAATGCTAGCAACAGGACTGTCAACATAAATGCTTGCATAAACAGGCAGTGCCAATAACAAGAACAACACCAACTTTTTCATAAGCATACGCTCGGGAGCGCCTTATATAAATGTTGTCTAGAAAAACCGAGCAAAACATTAAAAACAGCCCAATATTAACCAATTCAATGGAAACACAACACAGAATCTTTGAATTATTCATCAACAAAAGAAGACTAAGATTCTCAGAAATAGAAAAAGCGCTTGACATCAAAAGCAACACCTTAGCATACCACCTTGACGGAATGGTAAAAGAAGGCATCCTAAAAAAAGATGAAGACGATTATGTCCTGACCGTGCAAGGCGAAGGAATGATGCCATTCTTCGCGCACGCGACAAAAAAAAGAAGTAGGCGTACTTCCAGTAGTACTAGCAGCAATAGTCAACAATGACCAAATACTAATGCTAAAACGCAAAAAAAGACCCTACCAAGGATACTGGGCGCTTCCAGGAGGAAAACTACACCTGCCAGAAAGCATACCAGAATGCGCGCTAAGAGAAGTAAAAGAAGAAACAGGACTAGACTGCGAGTTTTCTCACATTGCGTCCATAATACACGAAAGAGTCAAAGAAAACGACACGTACAAACACGCGTTCATACTGTTCTTAACAGTCCTGAAGCCCAAATCAACCCAACTAAAAGAAAGCGATGAAGGAAAACTAGAATGGTTCCCATTAAAGAATCTGCAGCCTGAGAGAATCATACCATCAGACTACCATATGATAAAAGACCACATCAAAGCAATATCAAACATTACTTGCGTAATAATGGAAGAAAAAGAAGAAAAAATAATAAAATTTGAGCAGTCTAAAACTTAGATGCGAACTTGCCCAAAATTGGCGTTACTTTTTCTTTGCCGCTGAACGCGTTAACAACGCTGATAATCCAGAGGATGAAACACACAATGTTCCAAACTGGAAGCAAAGGAATAGTAATGACCAGAATTGTCAGAACAATAGATCCGACAACCATTGCGATACCCAATGCCAAACCCTGCTTAGCATAGAACATCACATACTTGTCCTTCTTCTTCATCAAGATTGCCAGAATAAAACCTAGTATCGGCAATGTTCCAATGAACGCCCAACCTGTATCTGCTTTAGCCATATAAAATCACCTCTTATGAGAATAAGTTAAACTAAGCGGTTTAAAAGAGTTACGGTTGCTGAGCACTCTTTGAAGAGCTTTCAACCGCTTTAAGACGCTTAGTCAAACCACTCTCAACACTACGCGTCTGAGGAAGAATACGCAATTTGCCATCAATTTGACGAACAACTATGTAATTCCACGTTTGCATAGTCTCGTACTTGGGCGCTTCCTGCCTGACAAACTCCTCAGCCCTCCGGCCAGTTACAACATACTCGCCATTCTCAGACTCCAAACCACTATCCGGCAAACGCTCAAGACTGCCGAGCAAAAGATCGCCGAGCTGTCCTGCCACCTTATTTTTTCCCCGGTACACCTCAACAACCCGTGAATCATCATTCGGAAAATAAACAGTATACGATCCGGCGTTTGTCTGAACAACAGATTTTTTCATAAACAAAGCGCAAAAACACCAGTTAATAAACTTTTTGACATAACCTTTATATTCATAGAAAAAGTAAACAAGTAAAAAAGAGGTACAATGCTAGTCTTCAAATACGACAACGCGCTAATATCCAAAACAAAAACCTTCTCAACAGCTAAAAAACTCGATTCTGAAATAAAAAAATTGCAAAACGCAAATTATACAAACGATTACGCAAGTGTATGCCTGCCAGATGATGAACATATACTGCAAGTCGTAAACGCAGCAGTTGCGATAAAAAAGAGACTAAATCCAACACTCATAGTTGTAATCGGCATTGGCGGAAGCAACCTAGGAACGATGGCGGTGCAGGAAGCAATTCTAGGAAAGAACTGGAATTTATACAACACTCCGCAAATACTGTACGCAGACACAGTAGACCCTGATGAAATACAAGTTGTGATAATCGAAATGCAACAACACCTGCGACAAGGACACCAAGTATTGCTCAACGTGGTCAGCAAAAGCGGAAGCACAACAGAAACAGTCGCAAACTTTGAAGTCCTGCTTAATGTTCTGCGAAGACACAGAAAAGACGCTAACAAATACGTTATAGCAACAACAGACAAACACAGTGAATTATGGAATTTGGCAGTCAAAAACGAATTTTCAGTCCTAGAAATACCAAAAAAAGTTGGCGGAAGATACAGCGTGTTCTCACCAGTAGGGCTATTTCCAATAGGAATGCTTGGAATTAACCTGAAAGATCTGCTAGATGGAGCAGCAAAAATGAAAGAACAATGCCTGTCAGCAAAAGGACCGGCAGCGATAGGCGCATCACTGATTTACTTGCACAACAAAACAGGAAAAAACATTTACGACCAATTCATATTCTCACCAGACATGGAAAGCTTAGGAAAATGGTACAGGCAATTACTCGCGGAAAGCACTGGCAAGAACACAAAAAGAGCCATAACGCCAACAATAAGCATAGGAAGCACAGACCTGCATAGCGTCGGACAATTATATCTCGGAGGGCCATACGACAAACTCACAAACATAATATCAACACACTTCAACAATACAATAAAAGTACCATACTATCCAGAATATGACAAACTAGTACCAGACTTGCAAAAAAAAGAGCTAAACCACATAATGCACGCGATACTACATGGAGTAAAAGCAGCATACAAAAAAGGAAAAAGACCTTTTGTTGAAACAAAACTTGACGGCAAAAACGCAAAGGCAATAGGAGCGTTCATGCAACTAAAAATGATAGAAACAATACTTCTAGCCAAACTAATGGGAGTAAACCCATTCGACCAGCCCGCAGTAGAATTGTACAAAAAAGAAACGAGAAAAGTGCTAAGTAAATAATACTATTTTTTTCTCTTACGTTTAAAGAATTCACTGAGATCTTCTTTGTACAAATGTGCCCAGATGATGGCCAGCAAAGAAAGCAATGCAACAGAAGCAATAATTGGCGGCGTTAAAGACGATAATACAAATTCTTTAAAAATGCCGCCTGTCGGAGTTTGTCCATCAGCGTAGGCAAAACCTTCACCGCTTTGACTGCAGGTGCCATCTTTGCAATAATCGTTTAAACAACATTCGGAACTATCAACGCATTTTTCTCCTCTTTCCCTGCAAGGTGAACATTGCCCATTTATACAAAATCCTGAACAACAGTTATCGTAGGCACTGCATGAACTTCCCATATCCAAGCATGACGCGCATGTTCCTTCGATGCATACTAGAGTGCTGCAACAATCAGAGTTATCAATGCATCCCGCCTCATCTTTGTTCAGACATTTGGAACATTCATTTTTAACGCATTTTAATGAAGAACAACAATCAGTGGGGAATGAACACTCTTCGCCCTCAGGTAAACAATCTACGCAGCCCCAGTCTTTCAGACAGAATCCTCCGCAACATTCGGAATTATCTCTACAAAAGACATCTTTCTCCAAGCAGGGTCTGCATTCCTTGTTGACACAGGCAAGGCCTTTGCAACAATCACTTCTAGATGAGCAGCCATGGTCTATATCTGCACAGCACCGATTTTGTTCACTGCATTTGAGTCCTTCGCAGCAGCGCCACTTTGGCGGTTCGCAAAACTTATTCAAATTTTCACATGGTTCGGGAGTTGGCGTGGGCGTTGGGGTTGCGCAATGTGTAGGTGTGGGGGAAACAGACGGCGTTGCTGAAGGGGTTTTTTCAGGTATTTCTGATACAGAAACGCACTCGCAGTCATAATTGCATACTAAAGGAATGCCATCCTGATCCTCCATAATATCACCATCAGCATCGACACAAGAATCCTGCGTGCCTGGCTTATCGCAATAATATTTCCCGTGTTTTTTAGGATCAGCACAGCCACTTGGCACTGTTGGTGTAGAGCATGGAGTAGGTGTCGGAGTAGGCGTGGGAGTCGGCTTATGTGTCGTTCTACCTCCACCTCCACCGCCGCCACCGCCAGAACTTGACGTAGAGGTTGGAGTTGGCGTAGGAGTGGATGTAGGTGTAGGAGTAGGTGTTGGAGTGGGAGTAGAAGTGGACGTAGGCGTGCTTGTAGGAGTAGGTGTTGGAGTGGGAGTTGGTGAAGGAGTAGGCGTGGGAGTAGGAGTGGACGTAGGTGTAGGAGTAGGTGTCGGGGTAGGTGTTGGAGTGGGAGTAGAAGTGGACGTAGGCGTGCTTGTAGGAGTAGGCGTCGGGGTAGGTGTTGGAGTGGGAGAAGAAGTGGGTGTTGGTGTTGGAGTTGGTGTCGGCGTAGGCCCTGGACTACAAAGAGGGGCTAATGTAGGAGGTGGTCCTGCTACACAAACTCCGCCCGTACACAGATCTCCAATACATCCTAAAGATGCGCAATCACAACCATCCGGAGTGCATGGAAGCCCGCACTGCTGCGGCGTTATAGCAGAAGGTTCATATGAAATTTGACCAGTAATTCCAGGTGACCTGAAAAGACCTATGAACCAACTAAAAAACCTTGAAAGAAATCCGTCTTCCGACGGGTGGGATTGTTCGGCAGACACAATAGTCACGCCAAGAACTAACAAAGTAAACACGATTGCAACAATACCTACAAATTTTTCTTTTTTCATTGAATTTTCATGTTATCTGAATGATTGATTATTAAATATTATGTAAATATGCTCTTCAACCACGCCCACAGACGAGCCCAAAAGCCCTTCTTTTCTACCTTTGGAACAGTTTCCAACGGCTCATACGCTCCAGGAATAGGCGAAGCCTTTACAACGACCTTCTCAGAAACGTTTGCTGGCTCAGGTGTTGCGGAAACAGCGGGCATTGGTTCAGGAGTTTGATTAATCGTCTTGTTCAACAATTTCCTATCAAAAAAGGCAGGGGTGGAACCGGAGTTCGAATTAATCACATACTCAGTAAAATTAATGCTCTTCAAATTAGCATTAGCAACAAATTTGGCAGCAGCATTACGGTCTTTGTCCTTAAGACCAGTAATCAACAGTTGTACTTTGCCGTTCTTCTCAAACAACTTAATGTAGCCAACACTGCCTCCTAAATTCTTATAACAAGGCACGGGATTGCCCATTAATTGCGCAGCAGCAGTATTATCACAAGGACTGCCAATAACAATTGCGTTCTTAATAGTCACATCAGAAATTTCACTATCAAGCTTAGACGTGCCAACCTCAGTCGTAACGTTCTCAAACTTAGCGAGACTTGAAGAAATAATGGTTGCGGAAACAACATCCAACGCAGAGGACTCCTCGCCAACAACATAAATTGCGTTAAACTTGCCATTAGAAACATAAAAAGAAGGCCAGTCAGCAATAGTATAAGCGCTAACTGTTGGAATGAGCAATAACAACAGCCACCATACTTTTCTCATAAGCGTGCGAACATTTTTATTTATTTAAAGATTGTTATTCCATATATGAATACGAAATTGGTGATGCTAATACTTCTAGCAAGCTGTGCGTATAATCCGAGCGCTGCGCGATACGTAATAGACGGAGACACGTTTGTACTGAACAACGGCGATACAAT
>CAZDUA010000011.1:0-5162 GCA_964508495.1 uncultured Methanosarcinales archaeon
TGAGAAGCCGGGCTTCTCAATTAATCCGCCACACAAAGTCCATCAAGGACTATGTCCTAGCAGTATGGGGCTGCCCGGATTTGAACCGGGACGACAAGGTCCCAAACCTCGCATCATAACCAAGTTAGATCACAACCCCGAAGTTGTTTTTTAAATGATTACGATGCACGGTTTAAAAGGTTTATGCCTGCAAGTTTACAAGTCAGAGATATACACAAAAAGAAGGATTAAACGGACAAAATCTAAAAAATAAAAAAATAATAAAATTATACTGCTGTGCAGATTCCGCTGATACACCTTTCACTAACTAGGCAATCCGCGTCAACTATGCAGAACCTTGGCGGCACAATTATAATCGGACGGAACTCATCGAATATAACTTTATGAGATTCCCAGTCAAAAAATCTCTGTCCGCTAACCGTTTCAAGCTCAATCTGTATGTTTACCTTGTCGTTCAGGGAAAGCGTAAAAACCTGGCATGGTTCCTGCACAACGATTGTAAACGTTGGGTCTGGCTCTGAAGGCGCTAGTTTGCCCGCAGCACACAGTCTTGAACCGCTGTACGCTTCGATATCAGTCTCGCTGTCAACAGAAACTCCAGTTACGCTGCCATGAATAATCATAGGCGCGACCTGAGGAACCGCTGCAACTGCAATTATTGCGACTAATGCCAATATTGCGGCAACACCTAATATACTTGTTTTCTTCATTTTTTCACCTCCTTGAAGTTTTTCGGGTTTTAAACAAAATACACATTAAAAGAACAACGTATTTACAATACGTTTTAAGACGATAAGAATATAAATGCCAACCATACTCATTAGTACATGGGGCTAATGGGAAAAGTACGGGTTTACCAGACCGACCAAGGAGTTGTTGCTACAAACGACAAAAACATAGTCCTGGAAACCGATGGAGTGTTCATGCTGGCAGATGGCGCGTCAAAAAAGCCCTGTGAAGAACTATATGCGCCCGGACATAAAGTCCTCTACAGCATTACAGATATTAACCTGACAAAAGATGAAAACGAAAAATACATGACCATTCTATCAGTACGAATGATATCTCTTGATGAATATAGAAAAATATCTGATGATTATAGAAAATTGATGGATACACAAAACGCAAAAGTTCATGAGATTACTCGAAAAACTGATGAAACAATAGAAAAAGCCAATTCTGAAAAGAAAAAAGAGATTACGGCACTGGGCCCTTTCCCATCTCTAGAATCTCTTTTAGGAAAGATATTTCTTCAATAAAAATCTGAACTATTGAATATGTCACAAGCTTTAAATAAGAATGCAGAAGCAAAGGCACGGGTGAGTGAAAGATGAAACAGCAAGCAAAACCAACGCCAAGAATAGATTTCTTAGACACATACGCAGGAACAATAGGAGAGCCGTACAAGACACTAGACACTGAAATAACAATACCAATAAGCCAAGATGACACTCAAGACGACGTCAGAAGACACGCTGACAAAGAAGCAAGAAGAGATTTGGGAGAACTAGCAAGACAATTCGCAGCAGAACGCAACGGCACACGAGCAGTAATAGTAAACTTCCAAGTAAGAGAAATATCATGCACTCAAGAAAAAGCAATATACGATGCAAGAGCAGAAGTATACCTAGCTACTGACCAAACAAAGACTTCAAAATAATCGTAGCATAAGCACCTTTCCTGAGAGAGAAAGAAACCTTAATTTTTTTCTTGTACTCGTTCGAATCATCATCCTCAGGCTCAAACACTTCCAAGTTCTCAGGAGTCAACAAGACTTCCCTTTCTCTTGCAATATAAATGTGCTCATCAGAAAGAAAATCGGACAACTTCATACCCTCCCTGTTCAAAACATCATCAATAATCTTCATATTCTCCTCAGAAGTCTTCAAGTCAGGAGCAACAAGAGGAAAAGTACCCAACTTAATGTCAAAATTCCAACTTCGCGGGAAAACCAATTTTCCGGCTTCATACTCAACACTAAAAACAGTCTTGCTATTCTGGCGCACAACAGTTTTTATGCACTCATTCCAGATAAAAGACTGGTAAGCAGAAAAAAATATTTCACGAATGCCCTTAAATGTTCTTTGAAACGCGCCCTTGAAATCTCCAGGAAACTCTATCAAATGACGAACAACAGTCCCTTCAACAGTGCGCAAAAGCTCAGCCTTCTCAACCTCACCAAGACACAAATCCCACTTACCCCAATTAGACTTAATGAATTTCCTAACACCTCTAATCGTGGCCTTCTGATGACGAGTAGTAGCAGTAATTATTTTTTTAACAGCACTCTCATAATCTCCTTTCAAAACATCTTTAGCAATAAAACCAGTAACACCTTTCAAACTACCAAACCTCTGGCTGTCAAAATAATTAGGAACGCCAAAAGCAGTCTGCTCAACATTCTGAATCACCATTTCAACATCCTTCTCCTTCAAATCACGAACAACAATCTCAAACTTATTCCCCTTCAAATCACCAGTCCTCAACTGCTCATCAACAAAACCAACAAGCTCACTCTTAACATTCTGCTCCTGGAAATTGCCAAGTTCAGGGCTCTCGGTCTCAACAGAGAAAAACTGCGCAGTCCTAGCATGCTTATCCTTCAAGCCGGCAAAACCAATCTTCTTAAAAGGAACAGCACAGTGAGTTGCCAGCACTTTCTCAGCAGCAAACGTAGTCATGCCTACCTTAGAGACTTTATACACCGGATACTTGCCAGACTCCTTCCAATCCCTTGAAGGCAACTCCTCAACAAGGAAATCATCAGGCCTTTGACGAATCTTCATACAAAGAAGGGAAAAATAAGAGTATAAAAAGCATACCTAAGAAGAATACAAAGAATGCCTTCCTTTTCTGTGAAGCAAGTAAATAATCACGCTCAAAGTAATCAGGTCAACCGTCCAAATAGCAACAGAATACGGAGAATCCTTCAGGTTAAAATGAAACAATGGAACATAAATCCAAAAAACGGTCAAGGCCAAATCAAACAAATATTTCGCAAACGTGTGCAGTGCTTTCATTTTTTTACCTCTTTACGGCTTTTACAATCTTATTAACTTCCTCAAAACCCTTCAGGATAATGTGCTCATGACCTTGAATGTGAACGTCACCAGAACGAACCAGCTTCTGAAAAGCGCTCTGGGACAACTCAACACTTGAAATTGAGCTGAAAGGAAAGTGCTTAATATTCTTGCCCTTCCTGTATTCAATTCCAGTATCAACAACATTAATCCTTTCCCTCCTTATTATGATTTCGAAAACAATGAATAATAAAATTGCAATGCCGCCAGCAACATACGAAGAAGCATCATTCGCCCTATCAGTAAACCAGATAGCAAGCATTATGAGAACAAAAACAAGAGCGTAAGCCCACCAAAACTTCCAACGAGACAAGTGAAACTTCATAATAAAGTAAAAAAATAAGCGAGTTTTAAAGCTTTACTCTACAATGACCTTGCCACGCATCATTGTGTGCAGAGAGCACTTGTAGTAATACGTTCCAGCAATGTTGAACGTATGACTGAACGTCTGGCCCTGCCTCAACACATTTGAGTCGAAACTATCAGCAGCGGGACCCTGCGTAACCGTTACCGTGTGAGGCACTGCATCATTCTGCGTCCATACAATAGTGTCACCTTTCTTTATCGTAACCGTTTCCTCGCTGAAAGCCATTTTTTCAATAGAAATCTCAATCGTCTTTCCTTCTGAAGCCATTACCGATTCAGGAGTCGCTACTGGACTAGACGCAGGCGCTTCCGTTGCCTCAGGTTCTACTACCGGCACGGATGTGACTACAGGAACCGGCTCCGGCGCAGGTTCAATAATCTCTATTTTAGGCTCTTCTTTTGGCATCTCGGCCGGCTGACACGCAACCAGCAATGCCAAAACCATCACAATTGCTAATAATTTTTTCATTTTACACCACCCTTCACTCCACAATAACCTTGCCGCGCATTCTCGGATGAGGAGTACACTTGTACTCATACGTGCCAGGCTTAGTGAAAGTATAGCTGAACGTCTCACCCTGGGGCAGGATACCAGAGTCAAAAGCTTCAGGACCTGCAAGAGTAGTCACAGTATGAGGCACTTTGTCCTTCTGCGTCCAAACAACAGTATCTCCAACCTTAATCTTAATCTCAGCAGGACTGTACGCGAAATTCTCAATAACGGCCTGAACAGTCTGAGCGCCAGATATTTCAGATTCAACAGGAGCTACCGGCTCCTCAACAGGCACTGCTGGTTCTTCAACAGGCACAACTGCTGGCACTGGCACGGACGCCGGCGGAGCCATAAAGCGCTGCGGAACGCACGCAACCAAAATTAATAAAGCCACAAGGGCAAACAATTTCTTCATTCTTTCCTACCTCCATGCATTCCAATAAGAGAATAACGACCACTGCCGAGCACAGCAATGCCAGCAGCGAGGAAAAACAGGCCAACATCACGCACCATAAGCTCATTATAGCCGAGAGAGAAAATAATAGGAACAAGCATCAAAGCAGCAATACCGGCAGCAAGCTGAGAATAAAAGCCAACAAGCACGAAAAAACCAATCAAACTTTCAACAATGCCTAGCAGGTTGATGAACAAACCTTCAGAAACCAGCATTGGAAACCATTCAGGAATATAATTCAACCAAATCTCAGGATGAACGAACTTATCAATACCAAACCACAAGAAAACACCACCAAGGCCAATACGAAGCAAAAGCTTGCCAACATCCTCATTCATAACACACGTTAAAGATTCTCCAAATATAAAGTATACGGACAATTAAATAAGGCGGGCCTGCTGGGATTCGAACCCAGGTTGCTGGGTATCCTGCAAGAGTTAGCTCAGACATTGCTTCACAGCGGCTCCTGACCGAAGCCCAGCGTCCTATCCACTAGACTACAGGCCCACTATATACTACTTCAGTAAACTTAATAAGAGGTTAAAAAACTTTGTCTTCATATGTGGAAGTTCATCAAACAATTTGTACTCAGGCCAAGACAAACAGGGGCAATACTGCCGAGCAGCCCAGACCTAGCAAGAGCAATGCTCGCGCCAATAGACTTCAAAACAGCACAACACATAGTAGAACTAGGGCCGGGAACAGGAGCGTTCACGCATTTAATACTCAAAAAAATGAAAAAAGACGCAAGACTAACAGCAATAGAAGT
>CAZDUA010000012.1:0-1590 GCA_964508495.1 uncultured Methanosarcinales archaeon
GAATACCTTCAAATAATTCCTTTTGGGAAGGTATTGACAGTTTTTTTAACAAAATTGTGTCGTCCTTTCCGACCACGACAAACGCTTCGCCTTCTTTCAAATCCAACGCTTCGCGTATATGACTCGGTATAACAATTTGGCCCTTTGATGACATGCGTGTCAGCTCCATAGTAAGAAAGTAAGAATATCTTACTTATAAAGGTTTCTATCGCAATGCTTAAAAAGTCGAAATGGTTGATTTCATTTATGTTCGAAAATCCAACAATTGTATTCGGGCTCATAGGCGGTCTTGGAGGACTGCTCAGAGCAATGGTTGGCGTCAGAAAAGCGTATCTGGCAAAAAGAAAGTTTGTTTTGAATTATTTCTTAGTGACTGTTATTGGCGCAATAATTATTGGCGCCATTGTCGGCAGCATCATCGGCATCAACAGGGCAGTTGCACTGTTTGCCGGCTATGCAGGAACTGACCTTCTGGAAGGACTGGCAAAAAGCTTCAAACTTGCGCCAGTACGAATAGGGTAAACTTTTAATAGCGGGATAAACATTGCTTACTTGTGAAAAGAGGCCAATTAATAATAGTCATTTCTATTGTATTGCTTGTTGGAGTTGTTGCACTGCTGGGCCTGCATAGCGGCATTGGCACACAAGCCATTTACGAACCTAGCATAAATGTGCGCATAACCGCCTGCGAAAGCCCATTCCGTCCATCAACAATCAAAATTCAAGAAAAGTGCGATCCTTCTACGGCGAAAAAGAACATTGGAAAACTCCTTGACAAAATCCGAAACTGCAGAGAACAACTTCCTGAAGTGATAGACGCATTGGAAACCTCGCGCAGTTGTTTGACAGAAATAGCAGACGATGTTCCCACCTATTCGGGAACCGAGTGTGCAAGGAGTGAGCCATTAGAAATGGATGAACGCAGTCAGCTGCCAGAAGATGCAAGCGCATATGATTCCTGTTTCTACCAAACAACAAACTATTGCAGTGAAGTATCACGAATATGGAATCAAGTTAAGGAAAGAGTTGATTATGTAACTGACCATTGCAGTTGGCCTGAGGCACGCCAGGCGATCATCGTACGAGACTGGTTCATTAGCCCTTCTCTCACAAAAGATCTTCCTGGCTGGAGCAAAAACCAAGAACGAGGACTTTACACGTATGCCGCCAGTTTCTGCAAGCGAGCGCTTGAAGATGAAAAACCCTGCGCAGCTAAAGACCGGATAGAAAGTACACCGATTGTAAGCAGGCCTGATATAGGTGGATATAAGATTCCGGCTAAAATTCCGGTCAAGATTCCAGTGCAGCTCCCATTCGGATAGATTTATATACTGCAGTATGTATATTATATACTGTGGGTGCAAAATGACATTACTCTACAAAACAAAGTGCCGCGTATGCGACCAGTTTAAATTTCTTAAATCAAGCTGGGGAGCATGCCTCAAATGCCACGAAAAAAGAGTAGGCAAGTATGCAGGCCCAGACCGGAAAAATTACCTTTAATTCTTGGTGTTAAACATGTCACGAGTCTGCCACGAGTGTCACATTTTCGTTGAAAATCCGTTTCATAGCATGGCGTTTGTCATAGGT
>CAZDUA010000013.1:0-8694 GCA_964508495.1 uncultured Methanosarcinales archaeon
TAACAGAATAGAAATAGTTATATTTATATATAACATAAATATAACTCTTATATAACATGCCTGAAGACATAGAATGCGTAACAAAAAAGTGGGGAAGTTCGATCGGAATAGTTATCCCTAACGACGTAGTTAAAAAAGAGCATTTGAAGCCGAATGAAAAAATCAGGATTGTCATCAAGAAAATACCCCTCGCCAAAGAACTCTGGGGCATAGGCATTGTAAAGGATAAACGCTCCACACAGGAAATTAAAGACGAGCTGAGAAAAGGATGGTAAATTACTTCTTTGACACGTATGCGTTGGTTGAACTCATAAAGAAAAATCCAAGATTTATGCCGTATGGCGAATACCCATTGGTAACAACCATATTGAACAAAATAGAATTATATTGGTGGGCGCTGAACTATAACGGCAGAGAGCTTGCAGATATTACCTTAAATTCCTTGGAAAATGTACAGGACATTTCTGATGAAGTTATTGAGAGCGCTATGCTTTTCAGAAAAGAGAATAAAAAGAAGGACATCTCATATGCCGATGCTATCGGTTATGCTTTTGCTCTGAAACACAACCTTATATTTCTTACTGGCGACCGGCAGTTTAAGGAATTGCCCGGTGTCGAATTCGTACAGTAACCTTTAAAAGACAAGACGTCATTATGTTTGAAAAATGAGGCGATTTGTAGTTGTTGTGGGGCTATTGCTTGTGCTTTCAGTTATTCCTTCGGCTTACGCTCTTTGTTCTGGCTTTAGGGTAATTAAATCAGTTGATGGAACTTGTCCTAACATGAATAGTCCTCCGATTGCTTGCGGTTCCTGTGGCACTGTTAATTTCAAGCAGTTCACGTTTGCATATCATACTGAACTTGCTTATCCTATTGAGGCTCAATACATTAACCGTATTAAAGCAGATTTTAATTATGGCGAGGTCGCAGAATGGGGTGTTGATTTGGTAGGAGGAGGCATTGTTGTTTTGCAGGGCCAGTCTTTCTTCCCTGGCAACAACGGGTATTTTGCTGGCAGTTTTGATGTGGACTTTACAACTTTTGTGCCTGTTCCTCTTAGCCCTACTGCTAAGGTGAAATCAATTTTCTTCAGAGTGTCCGCAAGCGGTGCCACAAGATGCATGGGTTTTGATCTTGACCAACTCGAAATAGAGCTTGAGGATTGTAATGGCGGAACTCCTCCCCCAGCGCCGCACTGTCCTGTGGACGACTCTTGTCCTGTCTTCATTTGTGGGGACGGCACTACTGATGGTGATGAGCTGTGCGATGATGGAAATAATGTAAATGGTGATGGCTGCAATTTTGCCTGCCGCATAGAAGGCGCTGGTGCTGGTGAGTGCGGGGATGGCGTTTGCGATATTACTGAGAATCCTATTAATTGTCCAGAGGACTGTATAATAGCAGATGAAGCCAGCGGTGTTTTGTTTGACTTGGCAATGTCTCATAACATGTTGTTTTCTAAAGTTCAGGACTTATTGCACATTGTCAAAGACCTGCTAGTGCAATTGGAGTTCAAAACAATTGAGTTTACATTAACGAATTATGCTTGTGATGACCAACCGGTTAGCTTCTGGTTCCCAGCAGACAAAGACCCGTATGGAAAACTGCATGAGATTGATGCGCTTGTCAGGCTTCTGATAGATTCTATAAGGCGCGGTCAAACCATTAACCCAGGGGCATTTGGAACACTTACCGCAGGAGACGTGATCGACGCAGAAAACAGGCTGGACTTTGCAGAAGTAGCGCTAGGCAATGACGATTTCAGAAGGGCATTTGAATGTAAATGTTTAGCATATAAAACACTTGCAGAAATACCTGACACGAGCAATCCTCCAATTTCAGACTGTGTGCAGACGTGATTAATTAGTTCCGTAATCCAGCGATAGTTTTATTAACTTCTTTTTCGGCTTTTTCGTCATGCGGGGTAAAATTTGTGCGCTTTTGATTTTTCTCATTGCGTGCCAGAGCCCTACTGGTGATGTTGTCTTTGATGATTTTGAGATGGGCGGGTCTTCTTCCGAACAGTCGCAGGTGTTGTTTGTTGAACCTTCTTCTGTAACAGCTGAAAGGGTAGAGTTTGTCTTAAAGCTGAAAAAATCTGGAAAAAACAGGCGCTCGTTGTATGAAGAATATGTTGACGTTATTGGCGCGAATGGTATTTTGGACGGTATTGATGAGGTGTGGCCGATATGTCATGATGAGGCTCATGACTTGGGCAAAGTGATTTTTGCTAAGGTGGAAGATATTGGCAAAAGCTTGCAGGTTTGTGCTGACAGGTGTTATTCTGGCTGTATGCATGGCGTGCTGATGGGAGCATTCGCAAGTGTGCAAAATGATGGCCATATTGATATTGAGTTGTTGAAGTTGAAGATGGATGAGGTTTGTGAGAATGGGCAGATGGTGTCTTCTTATTCTCCTGGCGACTGCGCGCATGGCGTTGGCCATGCGTTGATGTTCTTGGCGGATTATAATATTGCTGGAGCAATTACTGCCTGCAAGGAGTTTGGCGCTTATCCGATGAAGTATTATTGCGCTACTGGCGCGTATATGGAGTATACTTTGCAGCGTGAGAAGGAGGATGCGGGATCAAAAGAAATATTTTATCCGTGTGATTCTTTTGATTTCCCTGCTGCTTGTGCTAGGTACAAGATGGTTTATGTTGTGAACAGGAATAGTAAGGCAAATCTGTCTCCTGATGCTATGATTAAGGAATGTGAAAAGCTTGAAGGCAAGTTCAGGCTTGGTTGTTTCCATGGTTTGGGCAATGGGTACATGTCGTTTATCAGGGATAATAAGGTCAGCGTTGCAGATGTTTGCGGTTCTGGTTCTGAGGATGAGCAGTTTGTGTGCATTGAGGGTGCGATTGAGCGTTTGGCGAAATATTTTCCCAGCAGGGCCGAGAAAACATGTGAGGAGCTGGAAGGAAGAAATAAGGAAACGTGCAGGACTGCTGTTGATAACGGGATGTACAGCATGGACAAGGATTTCTCATTGTATCAGGAGTGAGCTTTATATAGGGGCATTCTCGGAAAAGGTTGTATGTTATACCTTATTGGATTGGGGCTTTCCGACGAGAAGGATATCACCTTAAAGGGTTTGGAAGCTGTTAAGAAGTGCGATAAGCTTTACTTGGAAAACTACACCTCAAAACTTGCCTGTTCTGTGCAGGATTTGGAAAAGTCGTATGGAAAGAAAGTCGCTCTGGCTGACCGCGAGTTTGTTGAGAATGCTGAGCAGTTGTTGAAGGAAGCAAAAACAGGAAATGTTGCTTTATTAATCATTGGTGACCCGTTGTGTGCTACTACGCATTGGGATATTTTGCAGAGAGCTAAAGAACAAAAAATCAGCACCGAAGTTATTCACAATGCTTCAATTATCAATGCTATTGGTGCCACAGGTCTTCAAGTCTACAAATTTGGGAAGACAACAAGCATTCCTTTTCCTAAAGAAAATTTTGAGCCTGAATCTTTTTACAATGTAATCAAGGAGAACAAGTCCATTGGCGCTCACACTTTGGTTTTGTTAGACCTTGACCCAAAGAACAATAAGTTCATGTCTGTTAATGAAGCTATAGAAGTCTTAAGGAAGATTGAAAGGAAGCGCAATGAAAAGGTTTTCTTGCCAAAAGACTTGTGTGTTGGTGTTGCAAGGATTGGCGCTAAGGACCAGAAGATAATCGCTGGCACTGTTACTGAAGTTTCTGATGCGGATTTTGGCGCTGCCCCGCATGCTCTAATAGTTCCAGGCAATTTGCATTTTATGGAAGAAGAGTTATTTACGAAGTGAACGTTACGTTTCTGTATTCAAATTCTACTGGTTCGTGGTCTTTGCGTAATTCTACTATTGATGCTCTTCCATCCGGCAATATCTTGACGTACGCTGTAACGTCTGTCATTTGTTCTTTTAGTACTGCTCCTCTTTCTATGAAATAGCTTTCTATGCCGTATTCTATCCAGTTAACGTGCGAGGTTCCGCGTATGACCACCTGCCCTTCTACTACTTGCGGCATTTGTTCGCTGTATGATGCCGGACGGTATATTTCATCGCCGTCTTTTTTGAGTACAACATAGACTGTTGTTCCTTCTGTGAAATTGTATGGTTCTGGTATTGTTCCTATTTCGTATCTTAACGTTAAATATTGTCCTCGTATCAAGTCGAATGGGTCTACTGGCATTAGTTTTAGTTCTACGCCTGTTCCTGTTGCTGTTGGCCAGCTCGCATAAAATAGAAATCCTGCGAAGATTGCTGCTAGAACTATTACGGCTATTAAGTGTTTTTTCATCTTAGTTGTTCTAGTGTGTGTTTTCTGAATTTATTCAAGAAGTATGCTAGAACTATTAGTCCTATTCCTCCTACGATGAACATTGTTGATATTGCGAGATATCCGCTCAGGTCTACTATGAATCCGAAGTAGCGTGCTGCGATGTATACTACGAAGTATAATAGTGATAAATAAACTAGTGATGTTCGTTTTTCTCGTGTGCCGAAGCTTATCACTGTAAGCATTAATGCAATGTAGATTGCGTTGAAGATCAGCCATTGTACTATGTATCCTGAAGACATGTCCCATATGCTGAATACGAATTGTCCTGGAGCTAGTCCTAGTATTGTGGGGAGTATGCTTATGACTAGTAAATAACCAGCCCAGATGCTTACTCCGCTCCACGCGTCAAACTTGGATATTTTCTTTTGTGATAGTGTTAGGTAAGTTCCTGCTGCGATTAGCAATGCCGGAACTGCCAGTCTTGGAAGTAAGAGTAACATAGACATTTGCCAGAATCCTGGCACGAATCCTTGTGCTGCTTGGTTTGACAGCCAGAAGCCCAGGCCGAAGATTGAGAATGCTGCCCACCAGGTGTATACTGGTGCGAAGTCTTGCTTGTATGCCCTGTGTAATAGTGCTAGTCCGAATAGTGTTCCAGTCACTGCAAGTTGATTTAGCAGTATTAGGCTGAATGCTGCTTCAAATCCTGCTGATTCCATCGTTATTACAGATGAAATGGTTTGTAGCCACACCCAGGCTTCAAATGTGAATATTGCTACTACAAGTGTTTGTGCTGAGCGCAATATGTATGATAGTGCTGCTGTGCCGATGAGTGCTACTAATAGTATGTTCGAGTTTGCTTGGAATGTTGATGTTAAATTGAAGATTTGCGCTATCAGGAATAATGATAGTGTCCATAATATTGCTGTTAGCATGTACATTGTGTGCGAGATTACCTCGTGTTCGGCTTCCAGTTTGTAGCCTGCAAAGTATGCTGCGCTTGTTGCGATGACAAGAATCAATATTTTGGCGAATGATGGCATTTGGTGCCAGTTTGATGCTAGAAACCATATGACTCCGAGTGAGATTAGTATTGCTCCGATTGTTGAGAAAACGCCTGTTACTGTTAGTTCTCCCTTCTTGCTCATGCATGTTATCCGCACTATTTGGGTATTTAAACGTTTCTGCCAAAAACTTTATAAGTCCGTGAGGGGCTGCAGTAAACTGCAGCCCCGTCGTATAGCGGTCAAGTATAGTGGGCTTTGGACCCATTGACGGCGGTTCGAATCCGCCCGGGGCTATTATGTGGCGCGACGAATTATTGCAGGATATCAAGGGCCTTAGTGGCGTTCCTATTTTTATCGCTGTAGTTTTGATTTCTTTTTTTGTTGGCGAAAGAGCTCTTGCTTTGCAGTTGACTGCTGGATTGGCGCTGGCTTACGCGATTACCGTTATTTTGCGCATTGTTTTCTTTTCTCAGCGTCCTGACAAACAGAAGTTCACTAATTTTGTAGAAAAGCTTGACGCGTCTAGTTTCCCAAGTCTGCATTCAATGCGTGCTGCTGTTCTTGCCACTATTTTGAGTTTGCACTTCAGTAATTCTTTATTGACTGCATTTTTTGCGATTACAGCGATTGCAATTGCTGTTGCAAGAGTTTTGCAAAAGCGTCATTTTGCTCGTGATGTAATTGCCGGTTTGGTTTTTGGTGCCGCAATTGGTTTTCTCGTCGCAAAGTTTATAAGTTAGGAAGAGCTATTTTTATGTATGGGGTTGTCTAAGCCGCAAGCGTTTGTCCTGTTTGCTCTGGGGCGATGTTATGAAGAGTGTGATAGAAGGTTTGCGGATAAACCGCTCGTTGTGAACATGAATAAGAAGGTGTTCATTGAGCTTGCTCGTGCTGCTGGCATGGTTAGCAAGGGCGAGCGGGCCATGTATAAGAATTTGGAAGATTTGGAGCAGAAGAAATTGATTTCTTATGATAATAAGTCTTTGAAGTTGACAGAGCGTGGCGAGAATCGTTTTCAGGAATTATTGTCAAAGATTGAGCCTTATCTCGCTGTTTCTTTGTTGTTAAGAACTGAGGACGTTTTGAAGTACACTAGAGTTCAATCAAAATTTAAATAAAAAAAATAAAAAATTAGGGCTTACTTTTTGCCCTTTCCGCCTTCTTTGCTGCTAGCTTTTCCGCCGCCTTTGGAAGTCGCGCCATCGCTGTCAGATTTCTTGCCGCTGGTCTTTTCCATCGTTACAGTTTCTTTTTCAACTGCCTTTGGACCGCCTTTGGCTTTGCTTTCAGCACGGAGTTCTTTGTGCTTTACGGCCTTGTCCTTGGTTTCTTTCAGCTCTTTGATAGACTTTCCTTTAGCAACTAGTTCTCCAGCAGTTTCGAGCAATTCTTTCTTTGCTTTGCCTTTGACCTTCTCAGTTGTTGCTTCCAAGTTATCGTCTACTTCGTTAAGAACTTCTATTTCTTCAGACGATAGGTCTTCGCTTGCTCCGACGGTCTCTTGTGCTTCTTCAGCGATAAGCCCGTCAACGACTTCCTGCTCTGCAAGTTCTTCGTTGATTTCTGAAATCTGCTCAAGATCTTCTGGACTGTCGCCGTCAATGCCTTCGATTGCTGTTTCAGCTTTTGCCATGTCTGCTGCGATCATTTCTTGCAGTTTTTGCATTTCAGGTGCCCATTTCTTTGACTTGGCTAGGCCTGTTTGCTTTTCGTTCATCTTGGCCAGTATTCTAAGCTTATTCTCTCTTGCTCGCTCAAGTGCTCGTTGTGCTTTGGCAGGCTTGCTTGCGAATAGGTCGCCGAATCCTGAAAGGAATCTGCTGAATCCGCCTGGAAGGTTCGGACTAATAGTTTCAGCTTCTGCTGCTGCTTCTTGTTCTATGACTTCAGCTTCTTCCTCAGTTACTTCCTCAATGAGGGTTTCTTCAAGGTTACCGTTTGTAACTTCATCTACAGGTGCTTCTTCAACAGGGGTTTCTTCTGCTGGAGCTTCATCTACTGGAGTCTCTTCTGCTGGAATTGTTTCTCCTTCTGCAGGAGCTGGTTCTCCTTCAACTGGAGCTTCTTCTACAGGTGTTTCTTCTGTAGTTGTTTCTTCAACAGGAATTTCGTCTGCTGGAGCGTCCTCTACAGGTGTCTCTTCAGCATCTGGTGCTGGCGTTTCTGTTCCTGCGTCTTGTGCAAGCGCTATTGGTACTAATAGCAGGCTTGCGAGCGTCAGAAACAATAATATTTTGTTTTTCATAGCATTTACCTCCATGGTTTTGTTAGTCGTTATAATGTTCATTTGATATTTAAATGGGGAATAGAACGTGTATGAACAAGTGTGAACAAGTTAGAGTTCTTTGAACCATTGGGTGAGTGATATGTAGTGTACGAAGAAGGCGCGGTCTATGGCTACGATGTTCTTGTGTTCAAGATTTTTGAGCGCACTGGCAAGGCTTGATTTGGAGAGTTGTGATTCTTTTTCGAGAATGTTTCGTTTTACCTGTCCATTGTTTTTTAGGATTATCTTTAGAATGGTTGCTTCATTGGGGTTTACTGCGCGCATGATGTTAAGCTGGCCTTCGCTCATTTTTGGCAGGCGTTCTGTTTTGCGCTTGCGTAATAGGAAATATGCTGTTCCTGTCGCAAGCAGGATTATTAGTATGATTAACTGGCCTGGTATGTGCACTGGTTTGAGCCGGATGACGTTTTGCGATATTTCCGCTTGGTTTACGCGCACATAAGAAACGCTCACATCTGCTGTGATGTTGTTCCACTCTAGCTGCCACGTATCCTCTTTTGTGATTGCCGCTTTGGGAATTGTTTGTACAACGTGGACTGCTTGTGGGAGTACGAGTTTTATTTGGTCGGCTTTCACGTTTGTTTCGAAATACCATACTCCTGCTTCTTTTTTGGTCTGGTAAGATGAGGTATAAGTAATTGTGGCTGTATTGTTTGTGCTGACGTAAATGCCGTTTTCTCTTTTTTCAAATGTGCCTCCTTGAACGTCTGGTTCTTTGACGTCTGGGGGCAGTGTTAAGAGTCTTGATTCTGTAAGCTCGACTTTGACTGTTGTTTCTCCACTCTCTGCTACTTCGAAGAAATAGGTTGTTTCTGCTAGTGCGGGTTGGACTATTAAGAATATAACTAACACCCATATGCCTTTGATATGCCACCCCATGGTTCTCTCGTGGCTTTTTGATTATTTAAACGTTTGCGCTTGTCAGGCAAAGTTTAAATAGCCGTCTTTTGCGTTTTCTATTCAACAGCCCTGTCGTATAGCGGTCAAGTATACGGGACTCTGACTCCTGTGACGGCGGTTCGAATCCGCCCAGGGCTATTTCGTGGGGTTGAAACGCAGTGTAAACCCCACTTGACTGCTTTTGTTCAAACTTTTCGCAAAAGTTTGGTTCTGAATCCGCCCAGGGCTATTTCGTG
>CAZDUA010000014.1:0-33836 GCA_964508495.1 uncultured Methanosarcinales archaeon
TTTTTTGAAAAAGCAATAACAGGACCTATCTTCTGCCAAAACCCGCTCTGTTCTTCCATATCTGCCAAAACCAGAGCACGCCTTAAAAAGTTTACTGGCAAAACGAAGCTGAAATAGTTGCTACTGCGGAATAGCAACAAAGCGAAAGTTTTAAATACCTGCTATCCATCGACGAGTATTACGAGTATTAATAGTATACATTGGGGGTAAAGATGGCAATCACAGACAAAATACAAAAATTCGTTCTTCCGTTAACACTAGCAGGCTCAGCATTCTTCTCACAAAACGCATTTGCACAACAGGGATTTGACGACAAAGACAAAGGAGTCCAAGCAGGCAGAGAAAAATCAACACTTGAAGAAAAAACAGAATCAAGCTCATCCCACGATTTACTCGATGGATACTTCAGAATAGATGGATGGAAAACACCAACTGATACAGGCATCAGAGGAAGCACAGGAATGCGCTTCGACACGGGCAAATGGGACTTGGGAATTTACGCACACTCACAATGGCAAAAATCTGAAAACCTATTCGGCGGAGAAGATCTTGAATGGTTCAGCAACAGAGGAATATTAGAACTAAGCACATACCTAAAAGAAGGAAGTGACTTGGACGTCTTCTTTGCAGGACGCGCAGGCGTTGACTATAGCAAAGGAAGCAAACAAATCGATCTTGATGCTTACCAAGGAAAAGCAGGAATAGACTTCGGAATCGGAAGCAGAGCAAACGGAAGCAAATTACTCATAACTCTCGACGGTGGATGGGGAAAATACGACGCAGAACTTCTCAGCGGATTTGAAAACGACGGAGACTACACATCAATATCAGGCAGCCTCCTAGGACATCAAAGATTGTTCAGCGACGGAAAAACTGACTCAAGCTTGAGAAGCCAATTTGAAAACGTCACAATGTTAGGCGAGGAATTCAAACACTCATTATACTTTGCAGCATCAGTATTTGGCGGCAAAGACAAATTCGGAGACTTAAATGACATTGACAGATTCGGAGCACAAATCGAGCTACCATACGTATTCAACACAAGAGAATACTCAAGAGACGCAAGCGGAGACGTCCACGGAAAAGGAGTGCTCTGGCAGTTCACACCAAGAATCCGCTATGAAAAAACAATGGCAAAAGGAGAACTTGGCAGAACAGAAAGCGATGCAGACAGATGGCGCTTTGAAGTAGAAGCAAAAGCATACCTGACGAATTTTGCAGCAATAAGAACAGCAGTCGGATACGACATGTTCATGCAAGACGTTAAAGGACTAGGCAAAGAAGAGAAAAACGGATTAGAATTCCAAGTCGGCCTAGAATTTCACTTTTAAGCAAAGCAAAGCCGAGCAAGCTCGGCGAGTTTTACGAAGGAACTCTTCGTAAAGCTTAAATATTAGTGCCACTTCACAGTAGGTATAGAATATCAAGTTCACATATGGGGGAGTAAAAAATGAACTATATGAAAACAGTCGCAACAGGTCTTATATTGGCAGGCGCAGCACTAGTAGGTGGCTGCAAAACAACTTCTGCAACAATCGACAGCAAAGTCTCAGAATACCAAACAGCAAAACAAGCTGACCAAAAGGATTATGCTTCAAAAGGTGTATACGAAAAAATAGTACACGCAACAGACGCCTTGAAAAACCTAAACGCAGACGGCGTAATCAACCCGGCAAAAACCCCGGGACAAGTTGATGAAATCGTCGACCTATTCGCAAACGAAGACAGACTCAACGAATTACAAAACAGCGAACTAGTCAAGAAAGACGCAAACTTAAGCAAGCTAGTAGCAGACGGCCTAGCATTGGCAGAAAACTACAAAGCAGCACTAGCATCAAGCGACCAGTTCGTACAATACGCGATAATCAAGTACCAGGACAACAATGCAGGAGCAAGCGTTGCAGTATTGGGCGTATACCACGGAAACAACGCAAAAATAAACGGTGCAGTTGCAGTCAACTCTAAGAGACTTAACCTAAACAGGGACAACTCTCTAAAAAACAACAACAGCTACTCAGGAACATTCGGCTGGGACCCAGAAACACCAATCGATGCTGAAAAATACGATCAGATAAGAGCATTCACGGAAAGAGTCACTGAGGACAAATACGAAACATTCGCAAATGAATGCATACCAGAAGCAGGTTTGGAAGTAAAAGCAATGAAAACTGCTTCAGGAAAAGACCGTGCAGCAGAGAGAGTAACGCGCGCAGAATTCCAAAAGTGGGTCAAAGAAAACAAGATCAAAGGCGTCTACGTAGCAACAGTCGGCTCACAAAAAGAGCCAGCAAAGAAAGACGACAGCGGCGCAAAAGTAGACACTGGCGCAATTGACGCAGTCAAGAAAGAATACGACGCTAAAATCGATGCTTTGGCAAAAGAACTAGAAGCTTTGAAAGGAAAAGGCACAGACACTTCCAAGATGGAAGAGCTCCTGAAGAAAGCAGAAGAAGCTGCAAAGAAAGCAGAAGCTGACAGAAAAGCAGCAGAAGAAGCTGCAAAGAAAGCAGAAGCTGACAGAAAAGCTGCAGAAGAAGCTGCTAAAAAAGCAGGCGTAAAAGTGCCAGGCCCAGGAAGCTACGACGATCCAAAGAAATAAATTTTTTATTTTTTCAAATTAAATTATTAAAAAAGGTAAACCATGAAAACAGCAAAAACATTACCATTCATTTCTATGCTTTTGATAGCAAGTATGTTTCTAGCACCATTAATATTTGCATTCGATGGCGGCTCATTTGGGGGCTTTGACTCTGGAGCAGGATTTGGAGGCTCATTCGGTGGCTATGATTCAGGAGCAGGATTTGGCGGCTCATTCGGCGGCTATGATTCAGGAGCGCCATTCGGGGGTTCTGACGGCGGAAGCGACGCAGGAGCACCATTCGGAGGCTCAGGAAGCGGAAGCGGCGGAAGTTTTGACGGCGGAACAGGCGGAAGTTTTGACAATCCACCAGGATTCGACCCAGCACCATTCCCACCAGGAGGGCCAACACCACCAGGAGACGCACCATTCCCAGACAACGCAGCAGCAATCTGGCAAGACCTATCAGACGTAACAATACTACAAGCAAGCTCATCCGGAACACTAATACAAGAAAACGTCTTTGAAAAATGTGCAGATCCAGATGACGACTTACTATACTTCGGAATAGCAAGCACATCACCAAACTTTGAATTATTCTACACATTCGACGACCTAAGAATATTCGGCCTAGACTCACTATTCATAGGAACAGAAACAGTCACATTAACCTGCAACGGAGTGCCAGAAAGCTTCCTATTACACATCGTACCAAAAACACCAGGACCAAAAGACGGAGATGACGGCGACGGTGAAGGCGACGATATAAGCGTGCACATCGGCACAATCAGAATAACAAACGCAGATGACGCAGTAGCAGGAGACCTAGTCCCAGTAATAATATCATTCAAAAACAATGGTGACAAAAAACTGGAAAACCTAAAAGCAACAGTCATAATCCAAGAGCTAGGCGTACGCGCAAGCATCGGGCCATTGGACGTTGCAGTAGGAAAAACAGTCAGCAGAACAATCTACGCAGACCTGCCAGAAGACGTGCAACCAGGCGAATATGACGTTGGAATCTTCGTAAATAGCGGCTCACTGCACCGCGTAAAATACAGATACGTCGACGTAATAGCGTAAGATTTATATACTAGTTGTCATCTATCAGTAGTGATAGAGTAAGACTACTCTGGAATAGAAAAACTTTAATAGCGGGGCAATGTCCTGCATCACAGTGGGGGTAAAAAATGAAATCAATTCACGCAATCGTTGCATTGGCATTATTCTTAACAGTCATGAGTTCAGTTTTAGCACTACCAATAGTTTTGGAAGAAGTAGAAATAGATGACACAGTTCTAGAAGAAAACGCAGTAAACAGACTATCACTTGAGCGCGGAACAGACTACGAAGTGCGTGTTAAATTCACACCAACACAAGATATAGAAGACGCAGAAGTGCGCATCTTTGTTTCAGGATATGAATACAGCGACATTGATGACATCGAAGATAAAACAGCAGTATTTGACGCAGACGCAAATGTTACTTATGTAAAGAAATTGAACATAAACATACCAGACGATGTTGACGAAGACGACTACAAGCTTCGCGTAATAATTTCTGACAGATTCAGCGACGAAAGAGTTGCAGTATACAATTTGAAACTAGACGTTCCAAGAAACGCACTCTCAGTTGAAGACGTAATATTCAGCCCAAGCAACGCAGTACGCGCAGGAAGCGCACTTTTGACCACAGTACGCGTTGAAAACAAGGGAGAAAAAACACAAGACGACGTCAGAGTCACAGTAAGCATACCAGGACTAGGCGTTAGCGCAACAGAATACATCGACGAGATAGAAGACGGCGATGAAGAAGAAGAAACAGAAGAAATATTCCTCAGAGTACCAAAATGCGCAAAAGCAGGAAACTATGATGTAATTGTAGAAGTAGACTTCTCACAAAAACACAGAAAAATATCAGAAAAGCGCACAATCGCAGTACTTGAAGACGACACCTGCAATGAAAACGATACGCCTAAAACGACAATAACACTGGGCAACCAGATGCAAAACGCGGAAGCAGGACAAACAGCAATCTTCCCAATAACAGTTACAAACGCAGGAAAAACAAGCAAGACATTCATCGTCACAGTACCAAGCTCAGACTGGGCAGCTGTAACAATCACGCCAACAAGCACTCTAGTAGTGCCAGCTGGCCAGACACAAACAGTTTTTGTCAATGTACTAGTCGGAGAAGACACGCCAGCAGGCGCACACTCACTGACAGCAACAGTCAGCTCAGGCGATCACACGCAAGAGTTAACACTAACGACAACCGTGCTTCAAGAGAAATCAGGAGCTAGAGGCGTATTTGAGGTAATACTCATCGTCCTTGTAGTACTTCTTGTAATCCTTGGCATAGTTATCGGCATTGCGCACTTACGCAACAAGGAACAATCCGAAACTTACTACTAAGTTCCTTAAAATTGGGGAGACCATGCGGAGAACAATTATTTTACTATTATTCATTGCACTTCTTTTACCAAGCGTCAGCGCCCAAGAATTCTTAGCATTTGGAGACACATCAATAACGGTCCAGCCCTGTAACAGCGCAGCAGGCAACGTAACAATACAAAACACGGCACAAGAACAAACAACATACTCCTTAAGCGTTGACGGCACAGGAAGCGACTACGTCACATTCTCAACACTCACCTTTGTTCTTGACCCAGGACAAGCAACAACAATAAACACGTTCTACAAAATCCCCTGCGACATAAGACCAGGAGAATACCCAGTAACAATATACTTCAGCGATGGAGAACTAGAACTAGAACTGCCCCAAGCAATAAGCGTCAAAATACCAGACAACATAAACATAACAACAACACAAACAAGCGCAGTAATAGCGCCATGCGACACGGCAGCATACACAATAGACCTGCACAACACAGCAGGATTCACAGAAATCTACACGATATCAGCATCAGGACACCCAAACGTCCACGTAAGCGAAAAACAAGCAGTACTGGAAGCAGGACAGCACAAAAATATCATAATTAGCGCAACACCAGACGACTGCACACAATCAGGAATATTCCCGCTAACAGCAGAATTTGACACAGAAAAATCGCAACAGCACAAAGAACAAGCACTAGAATTCATAATCAAAGCAACAGACATACCGGTACTAGCAGCAGGCGTCAACAAAATAAGAACAGACTACGTTGACAGCACAGCAGAACTAACCATAGAAAACACAGGCGACAGAGTAGCACAATACGGCCTAACAATAGAAGGAGCAGACTGGGCGACAGTAAATCCAAATAGCGTGACTCTAAACCCAGGAGAAACAAAAACACTCGCGCTAAGACTCGCACCAACAAAAGACGTGCCAAAAGGAACGTACCAATTATCATTCGTTGCAACAGTAGAACAAACAGGCATCAGATACAGCAAAGACCTCACAATAAACCTAAAACCAACAACAATAGCTGAAAGAAACCCAGCAATCGTACTCGCAATAGCAATAATAATACTGGCAGTTCTCGCAGGAGCATACTACTCAGTCAAATACTTCAGAAGCCCAGCGTTCAAAGAAACACTAAGACGCTGGAAAGAAAAACGTGAAATAGTAAGAAAAGCAAGAGCACAAAAACGCGCAGAACTCATAAAGCGAAAACTAGAACAACAAAGAAAAGACGCTGAACGCAAGAAAGCGGAAGCAGAAAGAAAAATAGCAGAAAAGGACAGAATAAAGAAACAACTGCAAATACAAGTAGAAAAAGATTTCAAAAAAGAATACCACATCGTGGCCAAAAAAGACCTAATCCTAGGCCACAGCAAAAAAAGCGTGTTCAAAAGCATAGCAATCGCACTCGGAATAGTCGTACTCATCCTAATAATAATCGCGTGGGCATTAATCGCTCCAAACTTCGCATACGTAATACTAGGACTAGTAATACTCGGAGTAATCCTGCTGGCAAAAATCGCAGCAAGAAACAGAATAATCAGAGCAAGCTGGAAAACAGTGCTAGCAAAACAAACAATCAACCTGCACTGCTGGAAAAAAGGACTCTCACTACTCGGAATAACAGCAGAAGACCCAATAAAACAACTAAAACTAATTGTCAAGAAAACAAAAGCAAGAGCACAACCATCACCAGCAGTCTACCAAACATTCCTGCTTAAAACAAACGCGCCAGAAGACGCACTATCATACAAAGCAACATTTACGGTATCAAAACGCTGGATGGCACGCAAGAACATTGATGCAGAAGATGTCAGACTAGCAAGATACACAAATCAAAACTGGAGCACAATATCACTAAAGAAAATAGGCGAAAGCAAAACAGCAGTACATTACACGGCAGAACTAAACAAAACAGGAACTTACAGCATATACACGCGCCCAGGAAAACAACAACCAAACTCACGCAAACTCATATGGGGAATAATCGGAATAGCACTAATCGCAGCAATAGCAGTAGTGCTATCACCACAGCCAAGCACAATAGCAAAAGGAATACCATCACAAAACTGGCAGCAGGATTTGGTGCACAAAATAGACCTAGGCAAATACTTTAATGACCCAGACGGCGACAAACTAAACTACACGGCTACTGAAACAAAATACATCACAATTGATATCTCAGGAAGCACGGCCTTCATGACACCAGAAACAGGCTGGACAGGAGAAGAAAGAGTACGCTTCATAGCAAGCGACAACAAAGGCGGACAAGTAGCAAGCAATACAGTACCATTACGAGTACAAAAAATGCTAATACCACAAAAAATACAACCCTACATCGCAATACTACTATCAATAATCACGATAATTCTCTTAATCTGGACAGTACGCGTACAAACCTCAAAGAATTCTCGCTGACTTCGATGTGCTCGTCATCGAATACTTTTATTCGCCATTGCTCATAAAAGAAGCGATAATTGGTACAACATACCAACAGCGAACAACAAAATCAACGCGCCATAACCAAGCCAGTTCATTCTAACACTAAACTCAGGCTTACGCTCAGAACGCCTTCTAGCCCTAATGTGCATTAAAACAATCGTAATACCTGCAATGCCACCCGCAAAAGTGCCAGCAACCTCCAAAGTCCTAACAAAAGACTCAACACCAACAAACAATATTACAGCAGGAATAGCCATAGTCAACGCCCAAGCCTCAGCTCTAGGCAGCCTAAAATCCAAATGATAAGCCTGCATCAAAGCATAACCTAACGCAAAAAAAGAAGTTGACATAGCCCCAATCGCAAATACGTGCAACAAAGCAAACACAACACCACCTAGTTTAGCAGCAACACCCACAGTTGCCACTTCTGTCGTAAACGCTCCAGTCACACCAATAATGGCAGCGGTGAACAAAGCATAAACAACAATAGGAATAACTGAGCCAATAATGATAGCATGCTTAGTCAACAATTTGCACTTTTTCATCTCCTCTCTCATCTCGGGAACAGCAGCAGTGCCAGTAAAAGCGAACAAAATAACACCATAAGGAATCAAAATTCTCGCCCAAGAAAACCCAAACCAGTTGCCAAGCTCAAATGATGGAGCAGAGAATAAAACCGCAGCAATAACAGCGAATAACGCAAGCATTGACAGCCCAATCACAAGCTCAAAACGTACCAAAAACTTCAAGCCACCAAAAATCATCCCGGCCATCAACAAATAAAACAAAACCGCCCATAGCCAATGATAACCGCCAAAAATTGTTGACAAACTCTCACTCACGCCAATAGTATAAGCCACCAAAGCACCATAAACGCCAATAACCATGCTGGCCATCATCCAAAACTTACCAGCCCTGCCCAAATACTTCTCAGCATAGCCAACGAGCTGGTGGCAAGAATTCGTGCGTAAGGTAATTTCTCCTAACAACAAATGAATAAACAAAACGGCAACACCCAAAACGGCCAGCACAAGCATGCCAGTCCAAAAGCCAGAACGAACAACAACATAAGGAATGCCAAAAATACCCGCGCCAATAATACAGCCCATCAGCGTGGCGACACCTTCATAAAACGCTCTCGGAAACTTCATACAAACCTCTTTTTAGTTTAAATATGGACGAAATGTTTAAATAAGCTCCGTTTAGAAAAAACAGTAGTGGGGAGATAGTTTAACCTGGCTAGAATTGGCGGCTCCAACCCGCTAGATCAGGGTTTCCGCCAACGAAAGGTGGCGGGACTGAAGTTCAAATCCCTGTCTCCCCATATAGGGAAGCTGCCAGGAGCTTCCCTTTTATTTTCTCCAAGTTTTTAGAGTTATTCGTACCGATATCTTCTGACCAGTGTAACAAGTCTTTCTTGCTTCTTAACACGACTTCAAACCCGTTATGCATCCTTCCTTTGGAGCTTATGTATGGTTTAAAGCCCAACATTTCTAAACTGCTCTGAACTTCCTTTGCAAAAACTTTACTTTTCATTGAAAACTTTAAGAGGAGATATTCATATCCTCTGAAACGCTGAAAAACGAAGCAACCATCAGTATCGAATAAGCCACGCAGAAATGCTTTGCTGAAATTAGGACGTTTTTTAATCCAATCTGGAATAATCATATCACCATGAGTCTTCGGAACGCCCAAATTAAGTAAACCCCTAACTGCAATTTTTGAACAGAGTTGTATACAAATTACGGAGTGCTCAGGATATCTGTATAGCGAAGGCCTTTTGTTAAACAATTTCTCCAGAGTATTACAAATGTATTTTGCATAAGATTCTTCATTTCGGAGGTTACACCATACATTTAATTGATAACCATGTCTAAGCGATTCCTTCAGCTTTCCATCACCAAAGAGTATGCCTGTAAGCTCTGCCAGTTCAACCGTTTTTGTAAGCATAAGTATAGAGTTGCTTTGTCATTTTAAATTCACTATGCTGGCTTGTCCAGTGCTTTACTTTATCGTCAAGAAAACCTTCCGGAATGTCTAGTGGAACTTACGGAATTAAAACAGTATGAAAAGGCAGGGGTTGTCGGACTGTTAAAATGTAAGGCAGCAGAGAGTGATGCTCACGAACTAATCATCAGCTACATTCGCAAGGATGTGTCGCTGAATCGCACGATGAGTTGCGGCGTAATCAACCAGCTTCACATCCTCGGTGAACTGATTAAGTTCCGGACCATCCTGGAGGGCAGAGTCTGCAGATTTGATAAATTGAGCGACCGTTCTCCCCGTGGATGTTAGTTCTAGATTCCCTTTTTGAGAAGTAACAAGTCCTACATCAGCAATGCGTTGACTTAGTCTCCTGACATAAGTCATCCTTTGGGTATGGTTATCACTGCGATGATGAGGATACTGGCTGAAACAACTAGTAAGATTGCCTGCGGGGGTTGCACCATCGGCTAATTTTCTGTAAAATCCAACATCTGCCGAATAATCTGCGTTTCGCGCGCCTCTTCCAAAGATTTGGAAGAGAGTCAGATCAAGGTCATTTGCAAGTCTCAGTAACCCTGCAGCAATAGGGCGAGCATGCTTTGTTCCCATTTCTGTGAGATTCCAAAGATAAGAATTCGAGCTCTTTCCCTCGCCACGCATAGAGGCAAGGTACTTGTTACCGTCCGCTGCTCCTTTACACTGGGCTAGGAGCAGTTCGAACTGAGAACCAAAATAAGGACATTCAGAATAAGGAATATATTCCTTGATGATCTGGGAAAGCGTCTGCTGTTTATCAGTGAGCGCTTTGCTGAAAAGAATCGCGCACGGTTCTTGTTTCAGCATTTCAACGATTTTCTCAGTATTGATTCGATCAATTTGCACGGGTGTTCCGGGTAGCATAAGATAAGAGTCACCCACCACCCCTTATAAATGTTTCTATTTTTACTACTCAAAAGAGACAAATTTTACTGGTGCGCGCCTCGTCTTGTCGGACAGTTCAAACAAAGCTTCTTTAGATTATTTGTAAACTACTTCAAAATATGCACAACGTCTCCCAACTGTGTGCCACTTTTCCAAATAGTGCCAGCTGGAAACTCTAAAAGAAACATAAACGGCTTTCTCGGAGAATAAATATCCCAAGGCTCCCACTCAGGGCGCAATTCGACAACCTCCCAGCTCTCGTCTAAAAAAACCAAATCAATATTATCACGACAAAACCAAGAATGCAATCTTACAATCTGCTCTTTTGGAAAAGAAAACAACAAAGGAACAACTTTCTTGCGAAACATCATGCCCTTAGTCTGCTGCCAATAAGTCTTACACTCCTCAAAAGAATGCGCAAGTACACTATCCTTTGTTGCATTAATTATTGGCATTATAGATATTTAACAATCTTGTCACGAGCGAGCTTAAGAAAATCAAGCCTTCTTGCACGAGGACCCTGCACTCTAGAATTCGTGCCCTCGCGCGCATGCATGTCCTTTTCCAAAAAAGACTGCAACTCCTTAATCTCCGTATTTAATACACTCTTCAACTGAGTAGACGTCGTAATCTTATTCTCAGAAACCCATTTCAAAAAAGAATGAAACTCAGTAGTTTCGCTCACATAAGAAGGCGTCTTCTGCTTCAAATCTTCTTTTATCGTCATACGTTAACCACTAACTCAACGTCTTAAAAACCTTTCCAATTTATTCAACGGCCAAGCATTGATAACATCTTTGACTTCAGCCCAGCCTCTTCTCGCCTGCGCAATACCCAACTCCATAAAACGCAAATGATCAACAGCATGGCTGTCAGTATCAATAGAAATCTTACACCCAACTTCAACCGCCTTTCTAACGTGCAAGTCCTTCAAATCAAGCCTTGAAGGATAAGAATCAACCTCCAAAGCAATTCCGCGTTCTTTTGCAGCCTCTGCCACTTTCTCAAAATCAAAATCATACGGCTCGCGCTGGCCAATAAGCCTGCCAGTAGGATGAACAAAAACATTAACGTAAGGATTCTCAAAAGCTTTCAAAATACGCTTCGTCATCTCTTGTCTGGAAGACTTAAACCTAGAATGAATAGCGGCAATAACAATGTCCAGCTCTTTGAGATGTTTGTTGCCATAGTCCAAAGAGCCATCAGCAAGAATATCAACCTCAGAACCCTTTAAAATACGCATCCTGAAATTCTTCTGCAAGCTATCAAGCTCTTTCAAATACTTCACCAACCGCTTTTCGTCCATACCATTCGCAATACGCTCGCTCTTAGAATGATCAGTCATAGCAATATACTTGTAACCTCTTTGCTGGGCAGCCCTTGCCATCTCCTCAATAGAATGCAATCCATCACTCCACTTACTATGCATGTGCAAGTCACCCTTCATCGCATCATAAGAAATAACGTCAGGAAGCTTATGCTTAAGCGCGGCCTGAATCTCTCCAAGATTCTCTCTCAACTCAGGAGCAATAACCGGCAAACCAAGCTTTTGATAAACTTCCTTTTCAGTCCTGCCACAAACATACCTGTCCTTCCTCGTATACAAACCATACTCAGAAAGCTTGAGACCTTTCTTAATCGCCATCTGCCTCAGCGCAACATTATGGTCAGTGCTACCAGTAAAATACTGCATTGCAGCACCAAAAGATTTTTCCTCAAGAACACGAACATCAACTTGCAAGCCGTCCTTCAAGATGACAGTACTTTTAGTTGGTCCCTTTGCCAGAACGGTCTGCACCTCAGGCATTTTCGTAAAAAATTCCATAACTTTTGCAGGCTTACTACTGATAACAAGAATGTCAATATCACCAACAGTCTCCTTCATACGGCGCAAACTACCAGCAGGCTCTGCACGCTTAACACCATCAATTCTTGACAGTGTTTCAGCAAGCTCTCTGGCTAAAGGCAACGCAAGACCCAACAGTTTCCTCTCAGCACCCTGCTTAACAATACCGAGACCTCTTAGAATATCCTGCTCACTCTTCGCGCCAAAACCCTCAAGCTTTCTCAACTTCCCAGCCTTGGCAGCACGCTCCAACTCACCCATACTCCTGATATGAAACTTTTTGTACAATTTCATAACCTTCTTAGGACCGAGACTAGGAACGTGCATCATCTCCTCAACACCCTTAGGAATCAATTTCACAATCTGATTGAACTCTTTCATCTTCCCAGTCTTCAAAAATTCCTCAATCTTCAAAGCAAGACCTTGTCCAACACCAGGAATCTCCATCAAAGCCTTAACACCACCAGAAGAATAAATCCTCTCAACAGGCTCGCCTAAAGCCTCTAACGCACGAGCGGCCTTCCTATACGCGTTAGGCTTCCAGTCAACGCCCTTCATCTCCAAGACGTCAGCCATTTCAAAAAACATTTCCGCAATTTCCCTATTCTTTGACATTCAAAAACGCCTCTGCCTTTCTCAAAATATTCTTCGCATTATCATAAGTCAACTTAGCCACTGCTTCCTTAAATGAAAGCCAAACAAAACCCTTGTGCTCGTGAGAAAGAGTTACTTTTTCAGTCTTCGTTCTTGCAACGAAAAACACGACCTCTTTTGCAATAGTTCTCCCCTCTTTTTTGAAAAAATACCTTATTCTCTCACTAAAACCAGGCAGGATTTCAGCATCAACAATCCCAGTTTCTTCCTTAAGCTCACGCAATGTAGCCTGCACATCACTCTCGCCCTTCTCAACATGACCCTTAGGAAAATCCCAATGCCCGGCTCCATACTGAAGCAACAAATACCTGCCGTCATTAAAGACAACAACACCCGCACTCTTTTCTTGCATACGCTAAAAAGCATATTTCAATATTTAAACACTCGTACAACCAAAGCAAATTCTGCGGAATTTGCAAGGTCGGAAAAGCTCTAAAAACTATATATTAAAGAGGCGCTTTTTCAACAAAGCTTAAATATGCCCTGCTTGGTCGTAAATAACATGAAATATGTTTCATTGCTGATTATGATGTTGCTTATTCTAGCAGCCTGCACGCAACCAGAGGAAAAGAAAGAAAGCGAAGCAGACAAGCTTGCAGACCAACTAAAAGAACAAACAATAGAACCAGAAGTAACAGAAACAATAGAACAACCAGCGCAAGAAGAAACTTCAGAAACAACACCTGAAATAATAGAAATACCAGAAGAAAAAGAAACAACAGAAGAAACAACTTCACCAGCACAAGAACGCACAAGCATGTACAAGTTCCTCGATAAATTCGCAAAAGTAACTGGATACGAGTTCAAAAACAAAGCAAACCACTATTATGTAAAAGGCACAACATACAAAGTAATCCTGGGCAGTGCAAAAATAGAAAAAGGAGTGAAATTCGGAGAAACAACAAAAAGCCTGTTCTATTATGATACTGTATACGTTGACAGGGCAACAAAAACAGCCATAGCATACTGCGAAGGCCACACGAGCCAAATAAACACACAATGCAATCAGCTAGAACTATACGACCTGGCATACCCAGTAACATACGCTGACTACAGCATACTATTGCCAGAAGACTGGCTGCTCACATACCTAGACAAAGAACCAACACTCATGGAAACAAACAAATACTATCTAGAAGGAAGAGCCACGGTCTTTGTCAAAATAGACGATGACCCAGACGTGGAACTAAGCATCGACCCAGGAACAGGATTAATACTAAGAGCTGACAGAAAGAATGGAGACCAAATACTAGCACGCTACGAATACTCAAAACTTTCAGCAAACACGGTAAGAGATTACGATATAAGGCACAGAAGTAAAAGCGAAATACCAAGCGAAGAAACATTTTATAAGTAAATCTTCACACTAATTCTATGTGGACAGCCTGAAAATAATTGCGCAACAAATAAAGAAGGATAAAACTTGTCCTTTATCCAGAAATGCAACAAATGCAGTTCCGGGAGAAGGGCCAGCAAATGCCAAAATAGTGTTTATCGGTGAGGCGCCAGGCAAAATGGAGGATTTAACAGGACATCCATTTGTAGGCAGATCAGGAATATTTCTTACAAAGCAAATGGAAAAGATTGGACTGAAACGTGCTGAGGTTTTTATAACATCAATTGAGAAATATCGTCCTCCTGATAATAGGCTTCCAAACGAAATTGAAATACATGCGTGCAGGCCATACTTGCTCAGGCAACTAAAAATAATAAAACCAGAAATTGTGGTTCTGCTGGGCAGAACAGCAGAATGCATTAAGCCATACCTTACGGCAAAACACATTATTTCTACAGTACACCCATCGGCAGCAATGAGGTTCACAAAAATGAGAATACGAATGGAAAAAGACTTTCAACAATTAAAACGCCTTCTATAAGGCCACCACAAAGCTTTTATAGCAAGTTCTGCTAAAAAAGCATTATGCATAAAGATGAATTTGACAGAGACATGCAGGAATACCTGCGCGCAAGAAAGAAAGCAGGCTTTGACATAAGAGGACTAATAAACAAACTGCTGCCAAAAAAACAGCCATCACCGCACGTTGACCTTCCAGAAGAAGTAGAAGTTTATCACGAAGAATCACAAAAGCCAGCGAGAAAAGAAACAGTTCTTACAAAATTCTTCAAAAAAGAAGAACCAGCAAATGAAGCACTCCTGCGAGAACAAATGCGCGCAGATGATGCACTAAACGATATGAAGGAAGTATCTAAAATTGCATTATCCGCAGTCAAACAACTCCAGGACGAACAATTACGCGAGTTCAAACAATCACCAGATTTTGAAAGACTAAAAACAATACTAAAAAAGCACGATTTAATTAAATAATCTAGCAAACTCATTCTCGAACAACTGCGCGAGCTCAGAATCACGAATAATAATCACGTTCTCATCATTCCTCTCATTCGCATTCCTTGAAGGATTATAACTGCCAGTGATTACAGTCTCGCCATCAACAATGAAAACCTTATGATGGACTTTTGCAATCTTAGAAAAATCCTTTAACTTTTCATACTCACTATACTTATCCTTTCGCGGGTCAAAAACACCCCTGACTTCAACACCCTGCTCTGTTTTTTCCAACAACAAATCACCAATAGCATCATCCGTGAAAGAAAAAGTCATAAAATGAATTGAATTTCCAGCAGACTGTAAAACATCAAGCACATGAGCTTGACAATCATCTTCCGGACAAAAGTAAGCCTCGAACAGCTTGCCGTTCAATTTGACAAGCCCAACACCAGAATCACCACCATGAAAGATTCCAGATGAAAGTTCATCAAATTCTGCCTTGTAAACTTTTGCCAGAGTTTTGCTTTGGACAAAAACCACATTGTTTGGAATTGACATTTCCTGCGAAGGATTCCAAGAGCCAGTCCAGACAAAATTACTATCAATTACGCAAAACTTGTTATGCATTAAGCCACTGCCAAACTCCTCAATAGCGCCAGGCAAAGCATGATCTTCATCAACAACCAGTCCTGCGCCCTTCTCATCAAGAATATCAAAAAAATCGTTATTCGCATGGTACATGGCACAATAAAGAGACTCTGCACTGCTGGTTTTTTCAGCAAAAACCTCCTTGCAGTCAACCTGATCACAGAAAAAAGCCTCAATACTGCCAGTTTCTTCAGGTATCACAGAGGTGCAGGAAACCAGCAAAAATAGCAAAAAAGCATATCTGAACCCCATATGGGCCTTTATAAATCCCGCCTCTATAATCATTGTGTTGCTACTTTCGAGTAGTCGAAAATAGAAAGATTTAAATATCTCTTACACTATACGAGAGTAGTAACAGGGGGTGTAAGAGGGGATTAACCATTCTTATGCCGATTTTCATTATCACCTCTTTTTCCCTCGCAGGCGTCGCTCACGCGGCGCTTGCAGGGTTTAAAATCACATTCTAGAAGAAAAACTAAGGAAAGTCGTAAAAGTTTTTTCGCTTTCTAGGCCTTGTAAACAGCCAAATAATCAAAGCGCCAACAATAAAGCCAACAACGAAAATAATCATTCCAGGAGGCACAGAAAGCTTTTCAGAACGTGCTGGAAGCAAAACAGGCTTTTCCTTGAAATAAATATCCAAGTTTGCCAACTCCAAAGCATACTCCGTAAATAATAAAGAAGAAACCCTGTCAAAATCCCTTAAAGACTTAGCATACTCATAATAGCTATAAGCAATAATCGGGAACACATTCTTGCGCTGAGCCTTAATCAACGCCTGTTTTGCAACATCAAGCTTCAAATCAATAACCTCATCAAACCTGTCTTCTTCAACACCCATCAAGCTTAGCAAAACATCAGCCTCGGCCTTTGCCTTAGAAGCACCGTACAAGCACATAATGTACTTTTCATCATTCAACAAACTATACGCTTCATTAATGTCGTCTCTAGTCGCATCCAACGCTTCCGGAATAACACTCTTAACATAATTATAACGCTCTTCTGCCTCAGAAATCTTTGCGATACAAACAGACTTAAGACTGTTGAGGTCAACGACAAGCCCCTGCTCCTGACCGTCAAAGAAACGAGCCCAAGTAACACCAGAAAACAAGCGCTCCTCAGCAAAACCAACATCCCCCGCATCAAAAGACTCATTCTTATCAAACTTTTCAGACAAATCATTCAGAATGTCCCCGGCTTCATCAACACGCTCAAGAACAGCCATAAAAGTCTGAATATCACCCAGACCAGAAATGTTCTTGCTCTCAAACTCCTTTCTGATATCCTTAGCTTCCTTTTTCAATAACCCGACCTTTTTAACAAGCTCTTCCTTTGAAAAGTTCATCTCCCCATACCAAGCGCGCTTGTACTCAACATTAGCACGGAAACAATAAGAGGCAGCCGCATAATACGCGCCCTGCGCTTGATCACGAACGGAACGCTCAGTGAAATTCTTAGCATCAGTCAAATTAGCCTTAACCGGCTTTGACAAATAATCAGCAGTACGCATGCACAAATCATTAGACACTTCCTTCATAATGCGCTGATATCTGTCCTGAATTTGCAAAGACTCATTAATGGAAACTTGAGGAATGCCTAGAGCAAGCTCCAAAACTTCGCCCAGAGTAGAAACTTCCCTAACAGTCAAACTAAGATTTCTTCCAAACTCAATAAGGTCAATAGTAGTATTGTCCTCTTCCTTAGCATTACTCGTACCAGCAGGCAAGAAAACAGTCTTAATGCTGTTGTTCGCAGCAGCCATTACTTTATATTTCAAGCCACCAACAGGACCAATAATGCCTCCACTGTTAATCGTTCCAGTCATGGCAAACTCCGTAGGAATAGTCTTATTCAACAATAAAGCAGAAGTCAACAATGCAGCAGCACCACCAGCACTAGGACCGCCAACAATACCGGGCAAAGCCTTAATCGTATACAAGAAATCATACTTAGAACAATCAAGTTCAAGCTGTTTGCAAGCAATCTGCTGTGCAAAACGCAAAGAAGCCTGAGTAGCAACTTTAGTCATGGGATACGTTTCAAGAAAAACACGTTCGCTGCCAGGACGCAATTCCAAATGCAAACTTGCAACAGTACCAGACTTCCCATTATCGTCCTCCATCAAAGCGAGCAGAGTAATATTACCGGAAGCAATAATATCCTGCGCAATAACAGAAGTAGACAGCAATAATAGCAATATCACCCATTTCATACTTTAAAGTCCTCTTTTTTCATTTAACTATTTTTCTGCCTTACTCTCTTTCTGCTCATTATCCTTATTCGGATTAGGAATCCTCTCAATATTCCTGCACTTAGGAAAACGATTGCAAGCCAAAAAGCCACCATAAATGCTCTTACGCACGACCATTTTGCCTTCACTGCACTTCTTGCACGGCTTTTCAACAGAAGCAGGAACGGCCTTGCTCGGACAATCAAGATTAATACAAACCTCCTGAGGACGCTTGGCCTTACGAATCATCTTAACAATAGGGAACTGGCAGTGCTGGCAAATACCAGGAGTCACTTCAACAAGCCCGGATGCAGGAAGCTTGAAGGTGGTCTTACATTCAGGATACTTATCACAAGCAATAAACCTGCCAAACTTGCCAAAACGCAAAATCAAAGTACCATCTTTGCAAGCATGGCACTTGCCAACATGCGTCATCGTGGCTTTGGTCTCGCCAAAAGTCTTCTTCAATTCCTCGCCAATAATCTGTTCTTTAGACTTAAACTCAGCAAGCATCTTAGTTAAAACACTCTTGGCCTCTTCCAGAATTTGGTCACGATGCTTCTTGCCCTCTCGAATAGACTCCATATCAAGCTCAAAATGCTTTGTCAACTCCTCATCAAGAATACCAGGAGAATACTTCTCAAGAATCACAATGGTCTCAATGCCGAGCTGAGTAACAGTAATGGCCTCGCCAGTAACATAATTTCTTTTCTTTAAAGTTTCAACAATCTCAGCACGCGTAGACTTAGTGCCAAGATTTCTTTTTTCTAGTTCACGGATAAGACTTGCAGGAGTGTACCTCTTAGGAGGCTTGGTCTCCTCATCATGTAAAATAATATCTTTTAATGAAACCTCCTCGCCTTCAGACATCTTAGGAAGCTCTTCCTCTTCAAGCTTAACGTAAGGAGCATAAAACACGTGCCAGTTCTTCTCAACAGTACGAGTGCCTTTAGAAACAAAAATTTCTCCAACAACATCCACTTTTGCTACAACAGTTTCACGCACAGCAGGAGTGCCAAAAGTAGCGAAAAACCTCTTCACAATAATATCATAAACCTTCGTCTGCCTGCCTTCCAATGCCTTAGGCGCTATTCCAGTAGGGAAAATAGCTGGGTGAGCAGGATCTACCTTTTTACCATCATTAGGCGTTAATTTGTCCTTTTTCAAAAGCAGGGCAGCAAGCTCCTTGTAATCAGCCTGCTTTGCAAGCTCCTTGATAATCTTATGATAACCAATACTAGGAGGCAATTGCTGAGAACTCGTACGAGGATAAGAAATCCAACCGTTGGTATACAATTCTTGGGCCATTTCCAAAGTCACTTTAGGATTAATACCAAAACAACGATAAGATTCAGTCTGCAAGCTCGTCAAGTCAAAAGGCATAGGAGGATTCTGATTAAACTGGCCCTTCTTAACTTCTAAGACCTTGCCTTTCTTCTTATCCTGGACTTTGTCCATAACTGCAGAAGCCTTGTCCTTTTCCCAAAACTTGTCAGCCTCGTGCCAAGCAACAAAAGCACCACTTTTAACTTTGGCCTGAAGTTCAATCTGCCAGAAAGGAACAGGTTTAAACGCAGAAATTTCACGCTCCCTATCCGCAACAATCTTCAACGCAGGACCCTGAACACGACCAGTACTCAAAATCTTAAACATGCCAGCATTCTTGATAGCGCTGGTCAAAGCTCTCGACAAGTTAATACCATAAAAATAGTCCAAGAAATGCCTTGTCTCACCAGCCTCAGCCTGACCCCAATCAAGATGAGCAGAAGCCTTCTCGTACGCTTCAACCAAATCCTCCTTTGTCAAAGTGGAAAACTTCATCCTTCTAGCGTCATTCCGATTGCAAACAAAACGCACGATGTTCAACCCAATAACTTCACCCTCAACATCGTAGTCAGTTGCAACAGAAACACTATCAGCATCCTTAGCAAGCTTCTTCAAAGCATCAAGATACTTCTTCGTAAAAGCAGCGCCCTTGTTGATAGTATGAGTAGGCACCCACTCGATATCAAAAGTCGGATAAGCAAAACCCTTAGACTTCTTTTTTTCAGCAAGACCAAACAAATGACCAACCGCACAACCAACAACAATATCCTTCTTACCATGCTTCAGCTCGTAATAAGGAACACCCTTAAGGTCCTTCTTAACAAGCTTGCCATCAGCCAAAGCTTCAGCTACACGCTTACTCGCATTCGGCTTTTCAGTAATAATAAGCTCGTACATTTGCCTAGCAGACTTCAGAACTCCTAATTAAAAACTCGCAATTGCATATATAAAAAAGCCGAGTTTTTGAGCACATCTGAATTCGCCTCCATCAATGATTTCATCTTGGCGAATTTTGATGTTTAAAAAGCCTTCGCTACTATATTATAGATGGATACTGCCTTCAAGAGCAATTTATATATACTAACAAAACGTTATTTCAACAAAAAAGGGGCAATGAGACTAGAAAACGTACAAAGAATAACCCATGTAATCAGGGTACTAGCCAAACACGGACTAGGCGGAATTCTAAGCAAATACGGATTCGCATGGTACTTGCCAATCTTCAAAAGAGGAATAACAGAACTACCAACAGACCTTCCCCAAAGATTACGACTAGCAATGGAAGAACTAGGAGGAGCATACATAAAACTAGGACAACTGCTCAGCCTAAGACCAGACTTAGTACCACAAGAATATTGTGATGAGTTTTCCAAACTATTGGACGAAGTACAACCCGAAACAATCAACACAGTAGAACAAGTAATAACAGCAGAATTTAACAAGCCAGTTAATCATATTTTCACACACATAGACCCAAGACCATTAGGCAGTGCGAGCGTAGCACAAGTGCACAAAGCCAGACTAAAAAACGGCAAAGCAGTTGCTGTTAAAGTGCAACGCCCAGACATCGCCCAAAAGTTCAAAGCAGACATAGACATAATTCGTTACATAGCACAAAAATTACAGAAGCATTTGCACAACACGCTCAACATAACACAGATTATAGACGAATTTGAACAATACGCAAAAAAAGAACTCAATTTTACAGTAGAGGCAAGACACATGGACGAAATATATGCCGCTCCATCAAAATCAATTGTCGTCCCAAAAGTTTTTTGGGCGTACACCACAGAAAAAGTTCTAACAATGGAATATTTAGATGGCGTGAAGCTCTCGGAAATAAAGAAAACGGAAAAAGTCCACACGGCCAAAATACTTGTTGACGCTTTCATAGACCAAATCTTCAAAGAAGGAACATTTCACGCCGACATACACCCAGGAAACGTATTACTTCTCAAAAACGGAAAAATAGGACTCCTCGACTTCGGAATAGTAGGACATTTAGACAAAAAAACACGAGAACTAGGACTAAAACTATACTTAGCAATACTTGAAAGAGACTCAGAACACATAGCAGAAACACTCTTAGAGTACGGAGAATCGTCAAGCAAAACAAACACTCCTGCATTCAAAAGCGCAGTACAAGAACTGCTAACAAACTGGTGGGACACAAACCCAGAAAAAAGAAGAGTAACACACTTGATGCACCAGTTATTTGTTCTCTGCCCAAAATACCACCTGCAATTACCACGAGATACAATACTACTCGGCAAGGGAATGATGACAACAGAATCAACAGCAAGATACATAGATTCGCAATTTAATTTTGTAAACTACTCACAACAAAAAATAGCACAACTGCTAAAACAACAAAAAGCGCCAAGAAAATTGCTGCAAAGATTCACACAACGCTCAAAACTATTCGCAGAAGCACTCTCCGCACTTCCGACAAAAGTCATCGGAGCGCTGGACGCGGTAGAAAAAGGAAAAATCGAATTCCAAATAGACGACAGAAATTTTAGGCATTTAGGAAAAGACATCAATTTGTCAAGCAACAGATTGAGCTTCTCACTAGTATCAGCAGCGCTAATAATGGCAGGAGCGCTAATGGTAGAAATAGGGCCAAAAATAGGAACGTACAGCATCATCAGCCTGATAAGCCTCACATTCGCAAGCTTCTTCATAATAATGCTGTTCATATCAATAGCAAGAGAAGGTAGTTCAAGATACGACAACCATCAAAAAGTATAGCTACTACGACGTCATACACAATCTTTATATAAACAAAAGAAACAATAACTGACAATGGCAAAAAGAGTGAGAAAAGCGGTGAAGAAAGGAACACAATTTGCAATAGCAGCAAAAAGAAGACTAGAAACAGAGCTAAAAGCACTTATGAAAGTAGGAATGATGAGCAAGCCAGAATCCAAGAAGATAATGAAAGCATTCATCGCTGAAATGAGAGCGGAAAAAAACAGAATATTCGCATTCGCAAAACAAGAACTCAGCAGAGGACTAGTCAAAGTCAAAAAAAGCGCAAAACCACTAGTCAAAAAAGCAGTAGCACGATACAAGAAGGCACGCAAATGAAAGACGCAAATATCAAATAAGATTAGTTGCGTCTTTCAAGTCTTAGCAAACGAGAATGCATACGATTCTATAATCGTTTACTAAGAAAACGGTAAATATTTAAAGCATTCTTTCATCTTTATTAACCCTGTCAAGAACCATCAGAGGTTACAAAGGATTGCGATGGTTCTTGAGCATGCTCGGAAACTCAGCCTAAAGGATGTTTCCGAGCGGAGTTTCCGACACATGAGCGAACATTTCCAAAAAGTATTCCTCCAAGCAGACCCATTCATAAGCATACTTGGACAGGAACGAACAAAACACCAGATGAAAAGCGCCCTGCTAATGGACAGGCACTTAATCATACTAGGGCCACCAGGAATAGGCAAGACAACACTAGCAAAAAACGTAGCACAACTTCTACCACAACTAACACTAAACGACTGCCAATACCACTGCAGTCCAGAAAACCCAATGTGCCCAGAATGCCAAACAAAAAAGCCAAAGACAAAAAAAGTTTCAGGAGAAGAACGATTTATACGCCTTCAAGGAAGCCCAGACCTGACAGTAGAAGACCTACTAGGCGACATAGACCCGGTAAAAGCATTACAATTCGGGCCAACAAGCATACAAGCATTCACGCCAGGCAAAATCTTCAAAGCAAACCAAGGAATACTATTCTTTGACGAAGTAAACAGGTGCCCAGAAAAATTGCAGAACGCGCTTTTACAAGTACTTGAAGAAGGAAAAGCAACACTCGGCGCCTATACCGTGGAATTGCCAGCTAATTTCATATTCATAGGCACAATGAACCCAGAAGAAACAGCAGCAACAGAGAGACTATCAGATGTTTTTTTGGACAGATTTGACATAATACACATGACATACCCGGAAAGCCTTGACATAGAAAAACGAATAGTTTTAGAGAACGGACAAAAACTCGCAGTCACATTCGAAGACGACCTGCTATCAATGGGAATACTATTCGTCAGAGTACTAAGAGAACACAAAAACATACTCAAAAAACCAAGCGTAAGAGCTTCCTTAGGAATATACGAAAGAGCACAAGCCAACGCCTTCCTAGCAAAAAGAAAAACAGTAACAGCAGAAGACGTGGCAGACGCAATAATCTCAGTCCTAGCTCACAGAATAGAGCTAAAACCAAGCGTCAAATACCTACAAAGCAACGAAGAGTTCATCAAAGAACAATTTGACGCATTCTCAGGGCAACACCCCGAGTTAACCGGTGGTGGTGACCTTTGACATCGATCAAGAAGTAAAGGACATTTCTCAAGGCGAAAGCGCTGAAGGCAAACTACACAAACAATACGTAGAAGACAAACTAATGAATTCCGTGTTAGCATCAGACAAGAAAACAGTTGAACATGCAGAAACAATACACGAAGCAACAAACAGAGGAATAAGCGCATTTACACCTGATATGCTGTTTGCCAGCATGACGAAAAATTTCTCCATCGCCAAACAATTACTCGGCGAGAAGCTAATAAAACTGATCAGCGGATACGATCCAAACTACATCGAGAAAAACCTGAAAATACCAGAGTTCAGAAGAGAACTGCAAAAAGCAATCTATGAAAACATTGAGTCAATGAAAGACGACAAAATACTAGACAATGAAGGAATGATAACGAGCAAAGGAACAGAACTCGGAGCAATCGTACTCGTAAAAGAACTTGATAAATTCATTACGAAAGACAGAACAGGAGAAAAAATAAATAAAAAAACGTCACATTACGGAGAAAAAGCAGAAACAAGAGCGTACAGACACGGCGACAGGTACAAAGACCTAAACATCAAACGAACAGTACACATGGCGATACGCAGGCAACACAAAAAAATCCACGTAAAAGACCTAATGACATCACAAAGAGAAGGAAAAGGAAGAGTCACACTCATATTTGCGCTAGACGCATCAGCAAGCATGAAAGGCAAAAAACTAGACATGTGCAAAAAAGCAGGAATAGCACTAGCATACAACGCAATACAAGACAAAGATAATGTCGGCCTGGTAGTATTCGGCAGCGAAATCAAAACATCCATACCACCAACACGCGACTTCTCAACACTACTCAATGCCATGTCGTCAATCAAAGCAAGCAGGCAAACAGACTTCAAAGGAATGATAGCAAAAAGCGTAGAACTGTTCCCGCCAACACATGAGACCAAGCACCTGATAATACTAACAGACGCTTTGCCAACAGTAGGCAAAAAACCAGAAGAAGAAACACTACAAGCAGTCGGCATAGCAAAAGGAGCAGGAATAACAATATCCCTAATCGGAGTACAATTGGACGACGCAGGCGCAAAACTAGCAAAACAAATCACTAAACTGGGCGAAGGAAGATTCTCACTAGTAAAAGATCTAGAAACAGTAGGACAAATAGTACTGGAAGACTATTATTCGGTAAGGTAATCACTCCTGCGTCATAACTCATCTTTAAATGCCCAATTTCTAACTAACACGATATGGTCTTCGAGCAGCTATACTCAGCAGAGTTTTTGCACGACCATCCATGGTATGGCTTTCTACTAGGAGTAGGGTACACAATACTCGGTCTATTCATCGCAATAATGATATTCCCAAGCGATCCGGCGCTGATAGCAATAGGAATAACATGCCTGTTCCTAATACCCTCATTATCACAACTAACAGACAGCAACGAAATAAGCCAGAAAAAAACACCCACGTTTAAAGAATACCTCCAAGAACAAATACCACACACAAAAGTCTACGTTGCAATATTCTTCGGCATATTCTTCACATTCGCATTCTTCTCAATAATGCTCCCATCACTCGCAGCAGGACACCTGTTCAAAGTACAACTAGACGTTGTAGCAGGCAAAGCAGCAAGCTTCAGCATGCCATTATTCTGGGACTTATTCACATGGAACTTACAAGTACTCGGAATGAGCTTCCTACTATCACTAATCGCAGGAAACGGCGCAATAATATTCATCGCATGGAACGCAAGCGTTTGGGGAACAGTCTTCGGCAACCTGGCAAAAGTAGCAGGAGCAGCAAGCACAGCCGACCCAATAATACTATTCATTCTCATCATACTAAGCGTTTTCCCGCACACGTTCATGGAAGGACTAAGCTACATGCTCTCAGCAATATCAGGAACAACACTATCAGATGGGCTAGTAAAACAAAGCATAACATCACCAAACATGAAACTAATCTGGAAATACAATCTCTTACTGCTAGCAATCGCCATAGGAGTACTAGCAGTAGGAATGATAATAGAAACATACGTACTAGGAAACTTCACAACTTACAGAACTATAATTCAGATAGCCTTCCCGAGATGATAGATTTAGAATAATATTCTCAGCCATCATTCTCGCCCCGCTCGAAAACACTCGTCACAATGCAGGCTGAAGTCCCTTCAAGCCTGCTTGTTCCTCGAATATCATAACGCTTAAAAAGAACAATACAAAATACACAACTATGAAAATCCTAGCATTCACAGACCTGCACGCAAGCGTAACAGAATACAAAAAAATACAGGCCAAAATCAAAAAAGACAAGCCAGACTACATATTCTGCCTAGGAGACTTCACAGTATTCGAACAAAACATAGAAGCAGTCATACGCAAGATAAGCGAACTAAAAAAACCAGTCTACATAATACACGGAAACCACGAAACAGACGTAATAGTAAAAAAATTGTGCAAAAGACACTCAAACATCAAATTCATACACCGCCAAATCATAAAACTAGGAGATTACACAGTAATAGCGCACGGCGGAGGCGGATTCTATGGCCAAGGAAGAATAGCAGGAGACAAAGATTTCGACAAATTTGTTGCTGAAAACAAAGCAAAACTCAAAGGCAAGCTAATACTCCTAACACACGCGCCGCCAGGATACACCAGATTGGACTATTTGGACTGGCTTGACGACCACGTAGGATGCGCGAGCTATGGTGCGTTCATCAAAAAATACAAGCCCGTATTATCATTATCCGGACACCTGCACGAAAACTTCAGAGTAAAAGAAAAAAAAGACAAAACAATAATCTGCAATCCAGGACCTGAAGGAATGGTCTTCACCCTATGAGCAAACGCATACTTCTAACAAATGCAGCGCTATGGGCAGCATACGACGGATTAACATCAATCTACCTAGTAGCATTCGCATTAGCGCTTGGAGCGTCCAACATGACAATAGGACTACTAGGCGCCCTGCCATGGATAGCCAGCATACTAACACAAATACCAGGAGCAGAACTAGTACAACACTTCAGAAGAAAACAGATTTACGTCACCTTCTGCCTGATAGGAAGACTATTCTGGATACCAATACTGGCATCACCATTCCTCTTTGAAAAACCAATACTCGCAGTCATAATATTCTACCTAATAGCACGACTAGGAGAATCAATAGCAGACCCAGCATACACATCATTGCTTGCAGACCTAGTACCAGAAAAAGGCAGGGGAGAATTCATCGGCAAAAGATACAGAGTCCTTGCAACATGCGGAATGCTCGCAATGGTGTTAGGAGGACTCTGGCTAAAACAATTCCCAAAAGAAAGCCCAACCGGCTTTGCAATAATGTTCGCATTCGGAACAATCTTGGCAGTGCTGGCAACACTACTAATGTCAAGAATAAGAGAGCCAAAATACAGAGATCACGAACACCACCCAGTCAAAGAATTCTTCACACTGCAAGGACCAATGAAAACATTTGTCGTATTCGGCGCAGCATTCAACTTCGCATTCATGCTCGCATCACCATTCTTCGCAGTATACATGCTAAAAACACTAGAAATGAGCTACTTCCAATACGGAATAGCATCCTCGATAGCAGTATTTGCGCAGATAATAACTTCATACAACGTTGGCAGGCTAACCGACAAATTCGGCGACAAACCAGTAGCAATCATCGGACACTTTGGAACAGCACTAGTACCCTTAATATTTCTGGCTGTAACAAAAAACAACCTTTGGATGATATTCGCAGCACAAATACTCTCAGGAATAGTATGGGCGGCAGCAGACATATCAAGATACAATCTTCTGTTAGACCTAGCAGACCCGCGCAAAAGAGCAATACAAATAGCAGAATACAACATATACGCGGCAATACCATTAGCACTAGCACCAATAATAGGAGGATGGATGACAGAAAACGTCACATTTGTGCTAACCGGAATTCCACTGATATTTGTCACAAGCAGCATACTGCGATTCCTCAGTTCTTTATTATTATTTAGAATAAAAGAACCTCGCGCCAAAAGAGAATACCCACTCGTATACGTCTTCAGAGAAGCAATGCACTTCCACGTAAACAAAGGACTAGTACACGGACTACACGTCGTAAAACGAGTAGCACACGGAATGTTCTACAAGTAGCAACAATTTTAAACCAACACTTTTTCTGGCTTAATAATGGACTTACACGAAACTCTCGCAAAACTAACAAGACACATAGTATTCAAAGACTGGCACGCAAAAAACAAAGAATACTTCCTAGCACACGCATTCGTCATGCTAGACGAAGCAAACAAAAACACGTGGCAAATAGGATTCTACAACCAGAAAAAAGAAAGAATGGTGACTTTCATGATAACAGACAACACAGTACAGCATACAGAAGACCAAGAAGTACTAAGAACAGAAGGAAGCATACAACCACTAAAACCAGAAGAAGTCACGCACACAATAAAGAATGCTCTTGAAACATCACGCAAGTGTCTTGCAGAAAACTATCGAGCAGAAAAACCAATAAAAGAATTCTTTATAATACAAAACGCAGAAGAACACACAATGTTCAACATAACATTCGTCACACAAAGCTTAAAGACGATAAACATCAAAATCGACGCGAAAACCGGCAAAATAATCAAACACTCAATGCAAGCACTTGCAGATTTCGGATAATTTTCACAAAAGCGTAACAACACCAACTTTATATACAAGCATTCTATAATAAAAATTAGAGAGACACAAGAAAAAAGGGTGATTGCATGGCAGTAGCAGTGAATTACAAAGAAAAACTTAAAAACAAAAATCTCGACTCTTTCTTCCGTGATGCTGATGATCAGAATGCAGAAGAAGCAATGAGCTAATTTTTATAAAAAGGGGGGCAAAAGCCCCCCGGCACCTCTTTAGTGCGCACCTCTTTGTAATCAAGAACATTTTTTGTCAAGAAAAACTTCTTTATAATCATTTATGGCACTGTTCCTAATGTTTACAACGTGTAAACTGCAATCAATGTACTGCAGTTCACGAAATTTTAAATACCTCTAGACAGTTCAAAATGCCATGATTATCGGGGTTACGGGCAAATACTGCGCAGGAAAAGACACAGTAGCAGAAATTCTCATCAAAAAAAGCTTTTACCACTATTCACTTTCTGACGCCCTACGAGCAGAATTACGCCTGCAAGGAAAAGAGGTCATTAGAGAAAATCTCATCAACCTAGGCAACCAGCTAAGACAAAACAGAGGAGCAGGAGTTTTAGCAGAGATGGCCCTCCAAAACATCAAATCAGACAAAAACTATGTGATAACCAGCATACGCAACCCTTCGGAGATAGAAGTTCTCAGAAAAAGAAAAGATTTCATGCTAATAAGCATTGATGCACCAGTTTCAGTAAGATTTGAACGAATGCAAAGCCGGGCAAAAGTAGAAGATGCAGCACTGAAAACAATAGAAAGCTTCAAATCAAACGAAGAACGCGAAATGAGCAAAGACCCAACACAACAACAACTCCACAAAGTAATCAAAATGGCAGACGTAACAATCAACAACGATAAAGCAGTTGAAGAATTACAATCAAAAATCGATAAAGTCCTAACAAACTGGACGCCAAAATTGCAACTCCCAAGACCGAACTGGGACCAATACTTTATGAACATAGCAAGAGAAGTATCAAGCAGAAGCAACTGCATAAAAAGAAAAGTCGCGGCAATAGTGATCAAGGACAAAAGAATAATCAGCACAGGATACAACGGAACACCAAGAGGCACAAAAAACTGCAACGAAGGAGGCTGTGCCAGATGCAACTCATACGCAACAGGCGGGACAAAACTCGACGAGTGCACCTGCTCCCATGGAGAAGAAAACTCCATAGTACAGGCAAGTTATCATGGAGTATCTCTTAAGGACGCAATAATATACACCACCTTCTCGCCATGTTTGACATGCTCAAAAATGATAATCAATTCAGGAATAACAGAGGTAGTCTACAATGTCGACTACCCGCTTGCAGACACAGCCAAGAACCTGCTAAAAGAAGCAAAAATCAAACTCAGACAATTCAAGATAGACTAAAATAATTCTTCACATTCCACTTGTTACCATGAAACCAGAAGATTACTGCACACTCCTGAACGACGCTTTAGTACGCAATGAAACAATAGTATTCTCGTGCACGTGCACAATAAGGTATTCGGGCAGAGCGGAAAGCTACTTGCCAAAAGGAGACAGAATAATCATGATAAAATCAGACAATGCCCTATTAGTCCACCAGCCAACAGGCAACGCGCCAATAAACTACATGAAACCAAACACAACACACTCCATGCGCTATGAAAACGCTCAACTTACATTGAAATGCCAGAATTTACTCCAAAAAGAAAAAATGGACATCACAATAGACAAAATACATTTTTTTAACTCAGAAAAACTCGAAGACGGACAAGTCATCCGCGTATCTGGAACAGAAGACGACATGAGCGACATGATATACAACAATCCAGAAATGATTGAAGAAGGATTCAAACCAGTATCACAAGAAGAACAGACCAAGTACGGATTTATTGACGTATTGGGCGTGGATAAAAATGGCGTTCTCACAGTAATAGAATGCAAGCGCTATAGAGCAGAACTCTCAGCAGTAACACAACTAAGACGTTACGTAGAAAAAATAATGGTCAGCAAAGGAATAACAAAAGTAAGAGGAATACTCGCAGCGCCAAAAATAACAGAAAACGCGGGAAAAATGCTCAAAGACTGGGGATTCGACTTCAAATCAATCACTCCACCAAAATATCTGGAAGAATACGACAAAAAACAAGCAAGACTAGATGGATTTTAATGGATAGGAAAGACTGGCTATACAAAGCAGGAGAAACATTTGTCGGCATTTATGCCAGATTTAATTACACAGTGCATTTAGAAGGAACACTGCCCCAAAACGAGCCGTACGTATTACTCCCAAAACATCAAAAACTGCTTGACATACCACTTGAAGGACACTTCATCCGCAGAAGAACCAGCAGGCTTGCAAATTACGTAATGCGAGGATTCCCATTCCCATTCAACAAACTATTCGAAGCATTAGGAGGAATAGAAGTAGCAAGAGCAAAAGACTTGAAAAAAGGAAAAATAACAAAAGAAGAATTTGAAGAAAAAAACAAGTGCGCCAAAGAAAAAGTTCTAAACTGTCTTGAACAAGGAGAAATAGTCGTAATACACCCCGAAGGAACAAGACACTATCAAGAAATGGGAAGAATACAAATCAAACAAGGCTCGATACTAGCGAGAATATTGGAAGAACAAAAATACAGAGGAACAATACCATTCATACCAATGGGAATAGAATACCAAGGCAGAGAAGTATGGGTGAGGGCAGGACAGCCAATCTACACAGACAGTCCAAACGAATTAGAAATGAAAGCAGCAAGCGCAATCACAAAACTAAGCAATCTTAACTGTAATAGTAAGGATACGAAGTAGAAGCATAAGCGCCAGAAGGCATGGAACAAACACCAATACCAGACTGGCCAGTCTTCGTATAATCACAAACCAAGCCGAAATCACAACCAAACTGCTGGCTATCAACCAAACCACAAAGCTGGCCCTGAGCACCTCTTGTTGGCATTTGAACACCGGCAGGATAGTTCATGGCAGGCGTGCCAACAGTAACTGTCGGCGTACCATACCGGTACATAACATCAGAAGCCAAAGGACCCCTGTTATAATACGGGTAAGCATAAGCAGGATAACGATAATACGGACTGCTATAATACGGATAAGAATACTGCTGAACAGGATAATAACTGTAAAAAGGCTCGCCATAATAATAAACAGCGCCGTAACGCGTATAACCCCACTTGGTAGCAGCACCAACAGCAAGAACTGAAAACAAGAAAATAACAACAATAGCAATAATCGACTTCTTCACCATCTTTTTTCAATACAAAATAACAAATCTTTATTTAAAAAACTATGCCTCTATGATGCACAAACCCTTCTTACCAACAATCTTACCAATCGGAAAAGCAGACTGGCCGTTAATGATAACTTTCCTGTTAACATCAAGAACAACATAGCCGGAATCAAGAAAACGATGCTTAATCAAAGGTAAAACCTCCTCAATACCCTTCTCCAAAATCCGCATAGCAGTACGATAATGAACACTCACAGCGTACAAACAATCATCCTTAATGACGAACAAGTGCACGTTAGACATGAACTAATAAAAACTGCACTCCTTAAAATGCGTATCCATCAAAAAGTTGAAAACTTTACGGAATAAGCAGAATCTTTTCCTTAGATTTCAAGCCAGACAGAATACGCACCTGCTTCTTTGCCAGCTTGGAGAAAAACTTAATCACTGCGATATTTGCCTTATTATCTTCGGCCGGAGCACTAATTGCAACGCGCAAAGCCAGTCTTCCATCATCCCATCCAAGAATTTCATCCTTCTCAGAATTAGCTTTTACAAGAATCTTCAGCTTGCCTGACTTCAAAAAATCACTTATAGTCACGCCAAGTATGCCCGCACTTAGTGCACTTATGGAATCTTGTGGCAGGCTCGTCAGCACTACGAGTCTGAATCTCCCAATACTCAGCCTTCACAGGACCACACTTAGGACAATCAGCATCAATAATTATGTTAGAAGTAGGCTCGTCCTCGACAATAACAAAATCCTTAGCATTTCCTTTTGCAGACTCAGTAATAGTCATGCTCTCTGCAGCATGCTTGTAACCACAACTGCAAACAAACTGCTTCTTGCCACCAACACTCTTAGGCAACAAAATACTCTTGCACTTAGGACAAAACATCATGCAAACCCTCCTGTAACAAACTGCCACAACCAAACAGCCACAATCTTAACCCAGCCCAAGAACGGAACGCGCCAGACGGCCTTACCAATAACCTTGTCCTGAGGAATACGCGCCTCAAAACCACCAACATCACAATTATGATCACCCTTAGTCCAATAATATTTCAAGCCATTCTCCTCAGAAACTCCAATTACACGATGAATAATCGGGTCAGGCCGGTTCTGGGCAAGATAAACAATCACGTCACCAAGCTCGGCCTTCTTAGCACTATACAAAACCATAATATCGCCCTTGTTAAAACCATTAACAAAATCAAAATCACGGAAAACAGCACGCGTGACATTCGCGTTCTCATAATACTGCCCCTGAACTACTTTTTTCGAACAAGCAGAATTACAGCACATTTCATCAGACCAAAACTGGTCAAAATTACCATCATGCTCCATGCTGCCAGAAACAACAGCCACAATAGGAGCAGGAGTTCCCAAAACAAAACCAAGACCAGGATAAAGCAAGAACTTAATTATGATAAATGCAAGGATAACATTGGCAATCCAGCTCCAAACACTTTCCTCTTCCCAGAGGAAAAACCAAATCTTCTTCAAAACATCCTTGAACGCCATTCATCCATCAATCCCCACAAAGACTTAAAAAGGTTTTGTTTTATGGTATATGAAATGAAACAGCATACAGGCGACTATTTTGAAGGAATTTTGCAGATAAGACACGGAAGCAGCGAACTAATCACCTGGATACATAATAGAATAATCAGCGACGGCAAAGCGAAAGTAGCCAAAGTAAAAAAAGTTACAAATGGCGTCGACTTGTACATGTCAGACCAGCATTATTTGCAAAGTCTGGGCAAGAAAATAAAAGAACACCAAGCAGGCATACTCAAGGTCAGCAGAAGACTGCACACTGTAGACAAAATGTCCAGCAAACTCCTATACAGAGTAACTGTTTTGTTCAAAGCACTGCCATTCAAAAGAGGAGACGTAATTACACTATATGGAGAAGAAGTAGAAGTCCTCACAATAAGCGCGCAAGCACAAGTCAAAATAGTAAAAAGCGGAGTAAAAAAGTACGTAAACCTAGAAACACTATCAAGAGCCGTCAGATAATAATTTCATGCTTTAACTATAACATTGCCTCTTCCTTTCTTAATACGTTTCAACAAGCCCTTGGCTTCGAGCTCGTCAATCATCAAAGAAACCTTTGCTTCAGAATAAGGAAACTGCCCCCTAATATCCTTCTGCGTAGTCCTGCCACCCTCCTTTTCAACAAACTCCAAAACCTTCTGCAATTCATCAGCAACCACGACTTCCCTTACTTCCTTAATAATTTCCTTCTCAACAATTCTTTCAGGCTTCTTTGAAACCCTATAAACAAT
>CAZDUA010000015.1:0-2168 GCA_964508495.1 uncultured Methanosarcinales archaeon
AAAACTTTTATAGCGTAAAGAATATAAATGCGAGTTCAATTTTATAGGTTATGGAGAGAATCAAGCCTGTGTTGAAGCAGTTAAAGCCCGATTTCAAATTAGCTGACAAGTTCTTAGATCTTAAAACTCTGGACACAAACATCACTCTTGACCATTTGGACGAGCAGATGAAGGTTAGAGAAATGTCTGTAGAAAAGCGCTTGAAGCTTCTGAAGTAGTTTATCTGCTTACGTAACCGCTGTCTTGAGAGTTGTTCTCTTTGTATTCTGTTTTGCTCTCAATTCTCTCGCTTGGCTTGTAGTCTTTGAACGCCATTGCTGTAGCGCCTCCTATGATGCCAATCGAGAGGACTGCTGTTGCTACTACTCTTTTCCAGCTCCAGCCTTCTCCTTCGTATTCTACCCATTTGCCGTCTTCGTAGACGCGGGTTACTTTTTGTCCTAAATCTTCCTCTTTTTTCATTAGATTGCTTTCGCGTAGACTTTGTTTTGTGCTATTTTTTTGATTGCGTAATCTTTCAAGTGTGTGACTTGTGATGCGAGCAGTGGCGCCATTGCGAAGAATGTGTCTCTGTCGTTTGCTTCTGGGCGCTCTACGACTTTATCGAGTTCTTTTTTTAGTTTGCTTTGGTATTCTGCCATGTGCGTAATTGCGTAGTTTGCAAGTGTTGGTATTCCTGCTGCGATTAGGACTTCTGCTGCTGCGTGTATTGCTTTGCTTCGTGTTATTTCGTCTTTAACGTCAAATGCTTTGTTGAACGCGTCTTTTAGTACTCTTATTCTGTCTGCTTTCAGCACTTGCAGGCATCCAGGCAGGCTGTTGTCTATTACGTTCATTCCTGCGTCCGTTATGCATTCTACTATGTTGCTGTGCTTTTTGTAATCTGGTTTCAAATACCATTCTCTCATTGCCTGCATTGTTCGTAAGCTAAGGCTTGCCTTGCTTTCAGGGTTTTCTTTTTCTGCAATCGCAACTGCTTCTTCAATTTTGTACTGTTTGTTGCCTATGCAAGTTTGTCCTTCTATTATGTCTGCTAGAAGTGCCAGTCTCGGTTCGTCTCCTTTGTTTACTTGTCCAAATACGTCTTTGTACGCTTCGCGAACCCTTTCAACTATTGTTTTTGTCATCATCACTCACGAACTTTTAATCATAAGCTGGTAAAATCTTTATATCTGATGACACAATTCAGTATACGTTTTAGTATCCTGACACATTTATGTCAAAAGCGATTTAATGATGTCATCACTTAAAAGTGGCTAAAAGAGAAATGTTTATATAGTGATTTGCTATACTTGCCTCAGAGTAAATGGGGTGTGCTCGCAATATGAATACAAAAAAGCTTAGACTTGGCGGTGAATTTCTGGTTGATGCTATTTATCGCTCTGTTAAGGCAAAGTCTGGCCAGGGCGATAACGTTCTTGCAAAGCGTTTGTTAAGCCAGATTTCTGTTGAGGATGTTGCGCGTTCTTTTGAGGTTAAAAGCTTGGGCGATACTTATGCAAAAATGAACGTTTTTCCTTTCACTCTTAGAATTTATGAGATTCCTGAACAATCGCTTCTGAATCATCCTCAAATCAAGAGGATTATTCAGGATATTAATTATCTTCACAAGGAAGGATTCGGGGTCATGACCCATGGTCATTTGCCATCAAAAAATCTCTATTATGTTTTGACTAGTGAAAGGGAAGTTTTAATGCCTACTGAGACTGCTTTTGAGCCTCAGTATGCCGAGTGGATGGAATGATGAAAAAGATTAGTTTTGGTAACTTGAAGGACCAGCAGGCAGCGATTGCTGCCCAGATCGAGAAAGAAGATGCAGTTAAACTGGATAAAATCCGTTATGTCGCTGGTTTTGATATTTCATATTTTGGAAACAAGTGTGTTTGTTCTGCTGTTGTTCTTGATTTCAAGACCATGGAAGTTGTCGAAAAGAAATTTTTGGTCACTAAAACTCCCATGAATTATGTTCCTGGCTTTCAAGCATTTAGAGAGGGTCCTCCAATCTGTGAGACTTATTTTGATTTGGAATGTGAGCCTGATGTTATTTTGGTTGATGGCCATGGTGTTGCGCACCCTATGTATTGTGGTCTGGCAACTTTTGTGGGCGTTGAGCTTGGCAAGCCTTGCATTGGTGTTGCAAAGAATCTTTTGGTCGGCGAGGAAAAAGA
>CAZDUA010000016.1:0-7017 GCA_964508495.1 uncultured Methanosarcinales archaeon
CTCTGCATGCAAATCACTGCGGTGCTTGACAACATCAATTGCGTACTGGTCGTCAGCAGCAAACATTTCCTTAATGTCCTCTCTCACAACTGCTTTTATGGCATCAAGAGTTCCAGCACACCACAAATCAGCAGGAACCCATTTCAAAGTATGAGTCAAAAAATTAGGATCGCTGGCAAACATCTCACGAACTTCTTCAACAACATCCCTTCCGGCAAGCTTTGTCTTAACACCAATAATGCCGGGAACAAGAAGTTCCTGGTCAGACTTCTGGTCGCCAAGCTTAGTCAGAATATTATGTATCTCACTCTTACCAGACATATAACCGCCTCTGGCGTCATAAGAAACTAACAAGTTTGGGTCCATCATATAGACAACAAAGTGCCCCTCTTTAAAGTTTTTCGGTCAAGAAGTCCTTTTCGAAAATTCTCAACAATGCCGGATCTTTCTTAACCTCGCGCATCTTTTCATTGCTGAACTTATTGCAAAAATCCATGCTGACGCCAAAATACAAACGCAAGTACTCGCGCTTCCCGTCAACTTTTCTGTCTTCTTCGTAAGCGGCACGGAGAACATTCTGCGCAGTCCTTTCATAAACTTCACCGCATTCCTGAATAATACCAACTTTGTCAGCAGTAATCAATAAATAAGAATCGCCCCAGAACTCACGCTTCAAATCTTTTTTTGTATACCTCGCAAAACCACAAACATGCTTGGCATTGTACGGGTCAAATGAGTCCTCTTCGGTCTTTACATCAAAACCCTTAATGCGATATCTGAGCGTCATGAACCTCTTGAAGCCAGTATTCAAAACAACAAGTATCATCTCCAATTCAGGATTTGCAGGCTGAATAATTTCAAATGCGGGTTGATACCAACTAAATGCTTCTGGTGTTCCAAAAAATTTTTCAATAGATTTCTTAACATCCTTCTTCGCACAATTTGCGACTTCCTTAATTCGCTCCTGTCCGTCAAGCTTCCAACTGTGCAAGATGCCGTTTGAATAAACGAATGTGTGCTCTGGCCCGCCAACCTGCTCCATGCCTAACGGCAGTTCCTCAAACTGCAAAATCCTTTCAAGACCTTGATTCTGCTCCTGCCTGATGCTATCGTCCATTTTACTATACATCCAATTCAAAATATATAAGATTATCTACTGTTCAGTCATGAAAATAATATGTCATTACGTATTTAAACCACCAAAATATAATTTATTGGATGAGTGAAGGGGAACTAGAACAAAAACTACGCGAAACAAAAAAACGCAAATGGACAGACCGAGTTGGAATAACTGTCTCAGGCCTCGCAGCAGGATTTCTGGTATACTTGGCTTCGATGTCAGCCCAGCCAGTTGAGCGCAAAACAGAAACAGGAACAACAGAGAATGTCAGCAATTTCAACGATTACTTCACGAGGCGCCTGCCAAAGAAAGCAGAAAAGTACAAGAGAGCGGTGAGTGAGTATTTGAGCAACGATTACGTTGGATCCAAATAAACTAACATATTGAAGATAATTGTTTTTCTCGAGGACAACCACAAAACATATAAAGGGTAGACAAAACTATATACTACAAGAGATAGAAAGGTAACAAGGCAATGCCTTGGTGTAGAAACTTGTTCTGAAAATGGACGGGTTTCGCGGTTTATCTTTCTGTCTACTTAAGTTGAACCACGAAACCACGGTTCGGAGAAATATAAAATGAAATTCAGTGAATTAAACCTAAAGCCAGAGCTATTAAGCGCTCTGCAAAAACTAAAATACGAAACACCAACAGAAGTACAAGAAAAATCAATCCCACTACTTTTACAAGGAAAAGACTTAGTTGTACGCAGTAAAACAGGAAGCGGAAAAACCTTCGCATTCCTACTGCCGATATTACAAAATCTTTCGCCAGAAAACAAATTACAAGCAATAATACTCTCACCAACAAGAGAATTAGCACAACAAACAGACAAAGAAGCACACAAACTACTTCCAAGCATCAAAACAGTTCTATTATACGGCGGAATAAGCATAACCCCGCAAATAGAAAGACTTGACAGAGGAGCACAAATAGCAGTCGCGACGCCAGGAAGAATTCTTGACCACATGGCGCGAAGAACAATAGACTTCTCAAACGTAAGATTTGTAGTCCTTGACGAAGGAGACAGAATGCTCGATATGGGATTCATAGACGACGTTGAAAAAATATTGCGAGCAACACCAAAAGACAGGCAGACAATGCTGTTCTCAGCAACAATGCCGGAACAAGTAGTAAACATATCACAACGCTACATGAAAGAGCCGGAAACTCTAATGTTACAGCAGGACGAAATAACAGTCAAAAAAATCAGGCAAAGAGTCTTCGGAGTGGACAGAAAACTAAAACTAGACTTGCTGATGAAAATATTGAAAGATCCAGTGGCAAAAAAAGTAATGGTATTCTGCAACACAAAAGACTGGGCGGAAAGAATGGGCGAAATTTTATGGAAAAAAAGATTCCAGGCGACAAGCATTCACTCAGGACTAAGCCAGAATAAAAGAAACAAAGTCATACAAGACTTCAACTCAGGAAGATATTCAATTCTAGTTGCAACTGACGTTGCAGCAAGAGGATTGCACATTGAAGGCGTAACACACGTAATCAATTACGACATTCCACGCAATCCAAAAGACTACGTGCACAGAATAGGCCGTACTGGAAGAGCAGGAAAAGAAGGAGACGCAATAACATTCATCACACAAATAGATGAAAACCTTCTCAGGGCAGTAGAATCTGAAATCAAAATGTTCCTCGAAGTACAATACATATCACCAGAGGGCAAAATAATGACTCCAAAACGAGACAGAAGCCATCTGGACGAGCCATCAACGGCACACACTCCAATGGCACACGGTTCTAGAGAAGAAACAGTCCAAGTTCACACTCACTCAGATACTTCTGGTGATGACTGGGGATTAGACTGAATCTTCAAGAAGAGCTTTAACATAAAAATCATCAAGCTCAGGGTCTCCGGGATCGGAATCATCAAGAACAGACCCTGCCAAACTTGAATGAGATTCAACTGTCCTTCTTGCAGTTGAAGGAATACGCGCAACATATTTCGGACCTTTAGCACGGTCAGCCACAATTGAATCACATCTCGATTGAAGTATCAAATCCACAGGCTTTGCACTGCCATTACCATTCAAATAATCAAGAAAAGCACCCTGAACTGCGTCCTCAGCATCATGACTGTTGCCGACAACAGCTTGAGCTTTCTCTAAGAAATAATTACGCTTATCTCCATACATCCAGGCCGTAAAGTCATCACTCACATTATTCACCCACTACAAATGGAAGATTTACAATCCACCCTTTAAAAAGATTTTGACATAAAAAAACCAGTTTTCGAAAGCTTTAAAAGACACCCATTAGTAGTTTAACATATAGGGAATTTTTGTGGAGGGGATTTGAGTGAAGAACGAATTAACAGCGGCAATAATGATAGCAATCTGCGCAGCACTAGCAGTCGCAGTCAGCGCAATAGTCTAATTCTTTTTTTTAATTTAAAATAAAAAATTACTTGCAGTCAACAGCCGCAAGAGCAGCGCCAATCTTGTCAAAGTTCTGATGAAGAACTTTAACTGCCTCGGCAGGCAAATCATACTCTTTAGCAAAAGTTGCAAGCCAAGCCTTAGCATCACGCAAAACATTAGAAACAGGCTTGACAGAACTCGCATCAACCTTGCCAGAAACATCACATTTAATGCCACCGACTTTAGTGCCTAATTCCTCTATCTTCTGATTCAAAACTTTAACAGCTTCATCAGCAATCTTATATTCAGTCTTAAAAACTGCAAGCCAGTTTTTAACATCCCTGACACTATTTTCAACATTACGCACTGATTTGACATCAATTGCCATAATAACACCTCGTTTGTATTGCAATAAGAAAAAAGAAAGGAGTATAAAAGATTTAGTGTTTTTCAGCGATTAAACAACATTTAAATAACACCTTCTCGTTCAAAACTCAATGCAAAAAAGAGACGACCATTACAGCCCAACAGAATCCTGGAAAAACCCGGAGTTTTTGGCAAGCCCAGACGCAAGACTTCTAAGAATAATGGCTGAGTATCTTGAGCCTGCAGCACTCTTCAGAAAACACGACGTGCACAATCTGATTGTCATCTGGGGAAGCGCGCGCAAACTTCCCAAACTTGAAAAATACTATGAAGACGCAGAAAAGCTCGCATACATGATAACAAACTGGTCCAAAAAATTAGGTGAGGGAAAAAGACAATTTCTGGTTGCTACCGGTGGCGGAGAAGGAATAATGGGAGCAGCAAACAAAGGAGCAAGCAAAGCAGGAGGCAAGTCCGTAGGAATGAACATCACTCTGCCCTTTGAACAAAAACCAAACAAGTACATCACAAGAGAACTAAGCATACAATTCCATTACTTCTTCATGCGAAAATTCTGGATGGTCTACCTCGCAAAAGCACTAATAGCATTCCCGGGAGGAGTTGGCACGATAGATGAACTATCAGAAGTATTAACCCTTGTGCAGACAGGCAAGCCAAAAAAGACGATGCCAATCATATTATACGGTTCAGAATACTGGAACAAAGTAATCGATTTCAAAACAATGGTAGAATGGGGAACAATCAGCGAAAAAGACCTCAACCTGTTCAAAATATGCGACACGCCGGAAGAAGCATTCGAATATCTAACTCAAAGATTAACTGAATTGTACTTAAAATAATTTTTATTGGTGATGGCTCTCGTGCTCTTCCTGAGACATGCCTTCAGGCTTAATCATGCCCTCCATCATCCCGCCACCCATCATCTTTTCGCAATGCTTCATCATATCATCCATGGATGTCTTCATTTCTTCCATCGAAGCCTGCATATCCGATACTTTCTCATTGCTTGCTGTGGCATATACCACGGCGGATGCAGCCAAAATAGCGGCAAAAACCACCAATACGAGCAAGCTTTTTGTTTTTTTCATGCTTTCACCTCCAAACGATATTTTTCACTAATAATTTTGTTCAGCTCACCTAAATGCTCCTCGCCAACTTCCTCGGCTATCGCCCTGGCGAAATAATCCACAAGATACGGGTTGCCATGACCTTCCAAAATCTCGCCAATGCACTCTCCGCACGGATGTTTTCCATTGACGATGTCCTCCAAACAGCTGCATTCCGCACCCTCTCCATGCTTAGGAGTCTTCTCAATACAGTACGTGCAAGGCTTTTCCAAGCAACACTTGTACTTGCCCTTGGCAATCAATTCTCCAATAATCATCTGCTTGTGGGCAATAAACTCCTCCCGGTGCTCATGCGTTGAACGCGGCATTTCGTGATGGACTGGCACCAGAAACTGGATCAAAAAGCCGGACAAAATTATAATTCCCACTCCCAGCCAAAACTCTAGTTTCATATTATCATAAACTCCGAAGACTTTCCGTCAACAAGCGAATAAATCTTAAACGGCTCTGACTTAACTCCTGGCATTCCTGGAGAACCAGCCGGCATTTTTGGCAAGGCAATACCCTCAATCGCAGGGCGCTCGGTTAACAACTTCTCCACTGCCTCAATTGGAACGTGCCCTTCCACAAAGTAACCCTCAACAACAGCAGTGTGGCAGCTTTGCATATTGGCAGGAATATTGTACTTCTGCTTAATTGTGGACATGTCCTCAACATTGATTGTTTTAACCTCATACCCGCTCTTTTCCAGTTCAGACACGTACCCAACACAACAACCGCAATTCGGGGACTTGTAAACAGTCACAATGGAAGTGCTTACTGGAGTAACAGTGCAACCATACAACACTAGCGCTACAAGCGCCATTGCGAAAATAATCTTTTTCATGCAAGAACCAGATACTGAAACACCTTATAGTAATACTGGTGAAACTAGTTTCACTTAAGAATTATGACGTTAGTCATGCCTCGGCGCCTTCGTTCAACAAGCCCCTTGGCTTCAAGCCTGTCCAAAACACGCGTAATCTTGACCTTAGAAACACCCATCTTCTCAGCAAGCTCGTTCTGAAAAATCATGCCATTAGACTGAGTAATAATGTCAAACGCCTTTGCTTCATCGCCGCCAAGCTGTTTGGCAGCCTTTTTAGCCTTATGAAGAACCTTTTCCTCAGGAGTCTTCTTCAGGAACAAAGAGAGCCCGAATATGAAAAGCGCAATATCAGCAAACAAGCCAAAATACTTAGGAATTGCAAGCTTGTTCAACTGCTCATAAGGGCACGCTGCACCCACAGGATGCGTACACGCTCCGCCCTCGCCAAGCACATGACCTGCCGTTAAAGCCTGCTCAGCAGAACGAATGTAAGAATAACCAATAATGAAAAGAATAATTGCCGCAATCATAATTCCCAGCCCAATATTCTTCGTGCTTACCATAATTCTATTTGTAAAAAAGCGCATATTTAAACATTATGAATGCAGTCAATCTTAAAGAAATTACGCAGCAACAGCTTTCTTAACAGTAGCCTTTACGACTTTTGTTTTCTTAGACTTCAATTCTTCAACAAGAATAGTGCAACTGCAAGGAAGCTTATAGGAAGCTCTCTTCATCGCACGCCTTGCAAGAGCAATATGTTCCTTGTTTGTCTTAACAGTAAAAATCGGCTGGCCCTTCTTAATCTGAGCAGCAATGCCAATAGGCTTGCCATAGTTGTGCGCCATACCAGTAGACAAACGGTCCGCACCAGCACCAGACGCCAACGGGTTCTCCCTCAAAACATGATGAGGATAAACACGCATCTGCATAAAATAACCGGTCTTGCCAAGAGCATTCTCCATAACCCTGTTAGAAGTCTGCCTTGCGCTTTCAAGAGCAGCATCACGAATCTGCAAGAACATCTTAGGAACAAGATGAATATTAGTATCATAATCAGACTGTGTACCGCTCGTGTACCTAGAAATCCTGTTAGGAGGCCTTGAACGAATATAATTAAACTTCTTGTACTTAGAGAAACGCGTGTACGCACGCTTATAATCCCTATAACACGCAAAATTACGAAGTCGGGCCATA
>CAZDUA010000017.1:0-47395 GCA_964508495.1 uncultured Methanosarcinales archaeon
GAAAGACTTAAATAAGCACTTTCCATAACAAAAACAAATGACAAAAGAGAGTGAACGCTTCGTAGCCTACGGATTCACAAAAAGAGACGTAGATGCATCACACGTAAGCGCAGGCAACAAGAAAATAAAAATAGAAGGCAAAACGCCATCAGAAAAACTTGCATTCTTACAAAAAACCAGAAAAGAACTAGAAAAAGAAGGACTGGCAAAAGACTTTGACAAAGCACTGGAAGCAATGTCAGACCACGAATGGGCAGAAATAGCCAGAGACCAAATGATATTGACTGATTACCCGAAAGGAATCAGCAGATACTACATGGGAATCGAAAGCTTCCACCAAAGCATAGAACCCTATTATTACTGGTGCGTCAACTTCCTCGGAGACATAGGATTCCCAATAATCGACAAAATAACAGACGTTTTCACAGCAGCAGAACACAGCAGTTTCTACGGAGCAGCAGGACAAAGACTCGGACTAGCACAAGACAAAGTATCACAATACTTAGCAACAATAGGAAAAATGGTCAAAGATTTGTTCCAATTAGTCCGAGAATTAAGATGGATAGATGAAAGACTGGAAATCTACAGAGAAGCATTCGGACATGACAAAGAAGGCAAAAAAGTCAAAGAGCCCCAATCAGGCGCAGAACAAGCACTCAAAGGAATGTGGGTCGACTTAGTAGACGGCGTTGTTGGCGGACAAAGAACAGGAAGCAACCTATTCGTCATGTCACAACAACTACAATTCACCGCACTGCCAGACTTATTTTTCGCGATCCATCCGCTCGAACAAAAAGACGTTGACAAAGTAGTAGATGAACAAGCAAAAGAATTCAACCTGCAAGTCAAAAATCTACTCAAGAGAAAACTATCACAATACGTGGCATGGAAACACTCAACCTACGATGAAATGAGAACGAGAAAAAGATTCACCCTGGATTATCTAAGACAACACTATCATGTTATACGAATGTACATGAACTGGATAAAACCATACATCAAACACATAGAAAGACTGACTGGAGAACAGGATTTATTGAAAAACGTCAGATTGATATCAGCATTCGAGAGCAGCCTTATCGAAATAGAACTTCTTGCTAGAGTAAGACCAGAAGGAAGCAAAGAAACAAATGCGTGCGTACTATTAACGTTTGAATACCACACAAAGCCAAGCATGCAATACCAAGGAGACGCAGGCTATCACAGAGGACCAATACACGTCGGAAGCACAAGAATAACCTGGAGAAGTTACGCGTGGAGCGACGAACAAGTCAAAAACTATCTTGCAATGAGAAACAGAGAAGACATGGAACTGCTCTCATCAATAGACTCCTCATTAAGATCAGCAATGGAAGCAATGGGCAATGATTTGATGGCATACTTGGAAGAAGCAGAAAAAGGCAAAAAAGAAGAAACAGAAGAAAAACCAGAAAAAAGATCAATGAACATACTGGAACCATTTACAGCAGTAGGCAAAGGAGTAGCAGACGTATTCGGCTCGCTAATACCCAATATGTCAATGGGCAAAGGCAAAAAAGGCGAAAAAGAAGACGTGCCAGTAGTCGCAGCAAGAAAAATGTGCTGGCTACACTACAACATCTTCAAAAAAGCACACGGACTATTAGCGTGGTAATGTTTATATAGCCCACTTTCTCGACGATACACATGGGAACAGACTTCGAACATTTCAAAAAACTAGCACCAGAAAGAAGACTCCAAGAACTCCAAAAACTAATTGATACACTCAACAAAGAAGTAGACGAAAGACAAAAAGAAATCAGAGAAGCAGAACACCTATTGGTGCTGGCAGATGGAGAAGCAAGAGTACTGGAACAAGTAGAAATACCAGAAACAAGAACGGCGCCTCGAAAAAAAGAAGAACCAGAAACAATAGAAGAAAAAGCAACTCCAGTAAAAAAACCAGAAGCCAAAAGACTCACAAGAGAAGAACAACAAGAACTAGAAAGACTGCTCGCCACAGCACCACCCCGCTCAGAAGAACTATTCCACAGAATAGCACACAGGCCAGTATCAGAATTATACTCAGAACTTCGCAAAATCTACGACAGGGAAAGAACAACAGGAATAGAAACATCACGAGACAGAGAAATGATATACGCAATCTCCAGAGGACTGGAGGCAAAGAAAAAAGACGTGGAAGAAGGAGAGTACAGGCCGGTAGGAAAAGCCAAACACCTCATGACGGCAACAGAACAAATGGCAGAAAATATGTACCAATCAACACCAGCAAGCTACAAAAGAGCCTAATTCTTGGACAAGAAACGCATAAACCTTTAAATAGTCCAGTAGCCATAAATGTATACTATGGTTGAGTTCAGAACAATGTATTACGGGCCGATGGATAGAGAATACCATCAGGCAAACTCAGAATCACCAGAGCCAGTCTCAGTAGAAGAGTCAATATTTCCGATTTCTCAACTAGGAGAAACAGTGCCGGAACACGACCCAACAGGCAGGTTCAAAAACATAATACAAACAACACAAGCAGCAATAAGAGGAGGAGCAGGCACATTGCAAATAGTTCTCATGACTCCACCAGAAAGCGCGATAGGCGGAAGGCCAAAAGCATACGGCAAAGAAGTAAGAGAAGCACTCAAAGAAGTAGCACTCGCAAGCCAAGTAAATATTGCGGGAGTAGAACTACCAACAGCACTCAATAACTTATCAGGATTTGACTACCAACAACTCGTATTCTCAGATGAAAAAAGAAGACAATCACTGGAAGAAGTCAAAGACGCAATAAGATTCGCAGCAGACATAGGAAGAGGAGGCGGAGTAGACATAGTCAGCTGGGAATTCCCAAGAGGAGTAAACGAAGCAGACTGGAACAAGCCAAGAAAAGAAGGAGACCCAGAAACAAAAACATTCCTCCAAGAAGGAGAACAAAGAATAGGCTGGCTGGTAGACGACAGAACAGGAAGAACAGTGCAGTTCAGAAAAGACGAAATACAACACATCCCATTCAGAAAAGACAATTTCGGAGAACTAAAACCAGAAGAAGCAGAATACAAAAGAGAAGTAGAACTCAAACTAAACGCGTTTGAATGGGAAGACTTCGAAAAATGGGCAAAACATAACGCCAAAAGAAACCAAGAAGAAGGACTAACCGGCGACAAAAAACTATCAGAAAAACCAGAAGAAATCTACATAGACGTACAACTAAAAGGACAAATCAAATCATTAGAAGGCTGGAAAGCAACATACCTTAGAAACGCGGAAAGCCTGCAAACTGATCTCGACAAAGCAAACAATAGGCTTAATGAAGCAAAAGAAGCGAATGACGAAGCCATGATAAAAACACAACAAGATGATGTCCGAAAACTAGAAGCACAATACAAAGACTTCCTCAACTCAGCATACGGACAAGCGCAGCAAGCACAAGAACTCAAAGAAAGAATCAAACACCTAAGACCAATAGAAGACTACGCTTTGAAAAGAAGCACGAGAACATACGCGGAAGCAGGAATAGAAGCAATGCGAACATACGAAGTCGGCCAAGAAAAAGGAACAGTAACAAAACCACTCTATGTTGGTCCTGAAATCGGCTGGCCAGGATATTACGGCTCGCACCCAGATGAGTTCATCAAACTCGTCAAAGAATCACGAAAAGAAATGATAAACCTGCTAACAAGCCCAACAATGAAAGTACCAGACCCAGTAAGAGGAGAAAGAGACGTAAAAAACCCGTACTGGGACCCAAAAGTGAACAAAGACCAAGCAAAAGAACTCGCAGACAAACATATCAAAGGACTATTCGACACAAGCCACATGGGAATGTGGCTGGCACACTTCAAGCCAGAAGAAGACAAAAAAACGGGAAAGATGGAAACAGAAGACCAAAGAATGGAACGCTTCAAAAAATGGTACACGGAACAAGTAGAAAAAATAGCAAAAGAAAAAGTTGTAGGCGGAATACAATTAGTTGACAGCATGTCAGCAGCACACGGACACCTCCCGCCAGGACAAGGAATATTCCCCGTCAAAGAAGCAGCACAAATCTTCAAAAAAGAAGGATATTCAGGATTCATAGTATCAGAAGGACACGAAGAAGAAAAATTCGGAGAAGGAAGAATAAGAATGAAAACCTGGCAAATGGCAGGAGCAGCAGTAGGATCAGGATACTTCTCAGGACCACCACTCAGTTGGGGAAGAGTACAATCAGGCTATTTCGGAAAAACATACTCGCCAATGTTCATGTTCGGAGGCTACTCGCCAAGCAACGAGTTCAAACTATGGAGCGAAGTACCGTTAGAATGAATTCTTCTCTTTCCACCACTTATTTTCCTTCTGGCCATAACGCTCAAAAATATCGACAACGATAACGGCATCATTTTCCTCGTAAACCAAAGGCCTCAGCTCGTGCTTCAAAGAAGGAGCATCCCTCAAAGTAATATGCTCTGGCGCACTGTACTCAGGCGAAATAAAAGAAAGCTCGTCAACATAATCCTGTGCAGATTCCAAAGAACGCAATTCCTCTGCATTTTCTTCTACAAGAACTTCCAAACTCTTCGGGGGCGGTTCTTCAAGCTGAGGATCGTCAACTTCTTCCCTTAACCCACTATTAGACGAAATAAATTCAACCATGTCTTCAATTAAACGTTAATTTTCCATCATACATCGCACACCACAAGGTGAACGACGACAATTTAACACAATTCTTTTTCTCCTTTAAATTCATATCGATTTGCGCATCAACATAAGACCGATTAGACTCGGCAGCACCGCGCATCTCGCTTGCCATATTTTGCGCTTCCTTGAGCAACTCATGCTCGTAAGCGCTGAAAACGGCAGTCATAGAAGCGCCAACCTCGCCATCCTTGCTGATTAAATCGTAATAATTCCCTGCATCGTATGTCGATTTGCCGTAACCCACATTAATCGAGTAAGAAGTACTCTCGAACGACTCAGAATCAAGCTGCTGTTCAATAACAGGAGAAACCTCCTCGACAGAAATTTCAACTTTTTCGAGCATTTCAACAAGCTCCTTCTTCCTTTCACGCAAAACTTCCAAAGCTAAAAGAACTTCATCCTCAGCATTGACAAGCAGTTCTAAGCTTTTTTCTTCATTCAGAATCATTTCAATCACAACTTTACAGAACTGCTTATTAAGATTTTCGGATGCACCGACTGATGACAAAACACAACCTGTAGACATAAAATTAATCAGTTCGTCGCAAAAGAAAAACAGGCAACAACCTGTAGTGTTTTCATTGATAAGGAGTTGCGAATATTTAAAACAATACAGGATGAATATTACCCTATGCAGTTCAAAGTACACACAAAAACACATCCTAACGTGCCCAAATACGCAAGCACGGACTATGATCTCGCCAAAAAGTTCGCACAAATAATGCACCAAGAGCTCGGCGACTTCGTGAAAGCAGCAATCCTGTTCGGAAGCACGGCAAGAGAAGAGAAACCATTGTACGGAGAAAGAGACATTGACATTCTAATCATAATAAACGACCTGACATTAATAATGAGCAACGAAGTCATTCAATCATACAGAGTCATAACAGAACAAACAGCATCAAAGGTCAGTAAAAGACTCCACATTACAACATTAAAGATGACGAGTTTTTGGGACTACGTAAGAAACGGAGACCCTATCGCCATCAACATGTTAAGAGATGGAGTGCCATTGTACGACGCAGGATTCTTCGAGCCAGTACAACAACTACTATTTCAAGGAAGAATAAGGCCAACAAAAGAAAGCATCTGGACATACTTTGCGAGAGCACCAGCAACAATACACAACGCAGACTGGCATGTACTACAAGCAACACTCGACTTGTATTGGGCAGTCGTGGATTCAGCGCACGCAGCACTAATGAAAGTAGGAGAAGTACCACCAACACCCGGGCACATAGCAGACTTGATTGAGAAAAAACTCGTAAAAGCAGGGCATGTAACGCAAAAATATGCCAGTACTATGGACACGTTCTACAAATTACAAAAAAAGATCATACACCGGGAAATACAAGTACTAACTGGCAAAGAATTCGATGCTTACAAGAAAGAAGCAGAAGATTTTGTCAAAACAATGCAGAAAGTAGTAGAGCAAAGGTAAGATTTCCAGTGTTAATGTAAAATTTATAAGTTTTATATAAAATTAGAAAGACTTAAATACTCTCCTCTATATACTACTATTATTCTTAGGTTGAGGCGTTTATGGAAACAAAAATGTTAAAGATGGTGCAGGACCCTTGCTTTGGCAAGAAGTACGAGACTCATGAACAGTGTCCAAACTGCTGGATTAAAAAGTCCTGCCTCGTCACATTCAGAAACGCGAAATAAAAACAGCGTTTTCCGTCAATTTCTAATTAAATTTGAACAATAATTACTCTTAGTGTGGACGCGTACTTGCCTGGAACAACATTACTGGGGATTTTCAAACTAACCTTAGACTTATGCTCTGAATTAGCTTCAACAGTAAACTCAGAAGGACCATCCAACGAAACAGCACTTTTAGGAATAGTATGGTTCTTGTAAAGAAAGTCGTTGAATAATAGCTTAACACTAACCGCGCTATCACCATTGTTCTTGATTGAAAGAACGCCTTCTGGCGCCAGACTTAATGATTTAGAAACTTCAATAGCAGGCACAGTTACTGTAACATCAGCAGTAATCGGAACAGCAATACCATCCTGAAAGTCAGCAGAAGATTCTATGAAATCATCGCTGTTATCATCAGAATCCTGAGTTCTAACCAAAGATTTGCCTGGCGAAGCTGGAAGCGCAGGACTGCCCTCGAACAAATTGTTCTCAATCTCCCCCTCATCACCCCAGCCAACAGCATCAACAAAACTGCCGTTGGCAAGCAGAGCAATACCACTGTTAGTGTTGCCGAGCGTAATCTTCTCTTCGTAATCAGCAGACCTCCAGGAAGAATCATCCTTACTATCATCCCAACCTTCATCCGTAACCAAAAAAGCCTCTCCAGCGCCAAGTATGGTGTTTTCAGGAATAGTTGCATCAGCATCAGAGCTTTCTGTTGCAAGAATCCAGCCGGAAATATCAACGGAAGAACTGCCAGAATTCTTCAACTCAACAGCCTCTCCGCCACTCTCAGTGCCAACAGGATCGTAAAGAACCTGCTGAATAACCACATCAGCGCAAACAAAAGGCGCCAACAACAACAAAATCATCACGTATTTCATAATATCACCCAAAAAGCCCAAAGAAGAACTTATTAAAGAGTCTATCGACGAGAAAGTTGGAAAGTTTTCAAGAAGAATTGGAAAAAAATAAGAAATTAAAGGTTAAAAAAAGAAAAAATTTAGTCGCGCTTCTTGCGGACCATAATGACTACCAATGCAACAATTGCAACAGCAATCAAAATGCTCAACACTGCAAGCAAAGCAACATAAGCCTTGCTGCTTGTGAACGAGGTCTGCTTCTTAGGAGCTGCTTGTGCTTGTCCTGCCTGAGGCGTTACCTGAGTCTGAGGAACAACAACAGTTGATTGTTTGTTGTCAGTAACCTTAGGCACTTCAGTAGGCTCTTCATCGCAGCCGCTGATTGTCAATTCAACACTGCCACTGTTGCTTGGAGCAACTGTGTCAAAGTATGATTTGATATCAACACGCACGACTCCTTCCTTGTTATCCTTTGCGATAGGAATATCGAATGAAACAGACGTGCTGTCATCCTGGTCAAGCTCGATGTTGTCAATTTTCTTGTTGAACTTCAAGTCAGCAACAGAGACTTCGATTGAAATTTCGTCTTCGTCTCTCTTACCCTGGTTCAAGATACTGACGCCAAGCTTTACGTTTGAAGCTTCACAGTTTGAAACAACGCTTGGAGTCAAGTCAACATTTCTAATTTGAACATCGTGGCTCAAACGCTCGATTTCCAATTTAACATCCATTGCTTCTCCGTGCAAAGCGCCGTTTTCATCACGTGCTGAAACACGAATGTCAAGAGTTGCAGTTCCATCATCTGCTTCGTCATCAATCTCGATATCGAATGTTACTGCATCTTCATCATTAGCATCCAAATCATCAAGATCGCTGTCATCATCAACATCAATGTCGCCTTCGCTTGAATCAACAGTAATGTCAAGGCTGTCAAAAGCAATGTCGCCAATCTTCAAGTTGTTTGAGTCTGAATCGTCGAACTCGTTTTCGACTTCAATTTCAAGAGTACAGTCGTTTCCAGGCTTCAAGTTTTTGACACGGTCGCCATCATCCAAACTCTGGCTCTTTGTGTCGCACTCTATACGTGCTTTCTTGATTTTAAGCTGGTTAACAGCCTGCATCATAACATCAGCACCTGCTGATTCTGTTGCGCTGCCGATAGTACCTGTAACAGTGACAATACCTATTTTAAGTGCTTTTTCTGTTAAGTCAGTTGCATCAACACCAGGGTGGTCAAGTGGGATTGTACCATTAATGGTGTAAGTTCCTGACGTGCTTGCGGCCAAAGTTGTTGGTCCTGAAACGGCCAAGGAATACTTGGTGTTTTCAGCGCCGCCACTTAGCGTGAAAGAAATGCCGCTCATCGCAGCAGTATTATTGTTAGTAACTGTGAACGTTGCCGCAACATTGCTTACGCGATCTCTAGTATCGCTGCCAATAGTTGGGCTTCCAATTTGTACTGCACTTGCGCCGATAGCGAAAAGTGCAATCAACAATACGAACATTGCTATTCTTTTCATATTAACTCCCACCCCGTAATAGGTATTTATGTTAGAAAAAGCGAGTCTCCTATTTAAATATTTCGCTTTTGTTAGTATTGGCGAGTAGTGAACTTTATTTCTTCTTCTTCTCGGACTTTTGCACTTTCTCGGCTTCTTTCACAATAAAATCAGCATCTTCAACAGCACAATCAATCTCCTTGACTTCTTTTGAAGACTCAGAAAGATCGCCCTTTTCCAGCTTGTGCACTTTAATATCATAGTCTAACTGTTCTTTAGTTGACTTGGCATGTGCCTTGTCCTGACTGGCAGACTTAACATTATGCTTGGCAGAACGCTCTTCAGAAGAAGCCTCTTTAGAGAGCTCTTTTCTCGCAGTTTCAGAATCCTTTTCAATATGGCCTGCACGCTTTTTCTGGTCAACAGCTTCTCCCATCAACTGCTTCAAAGTCTTGCCGTTAGCCTTTTCACTCTCAACAATCTCCTTGGCACGCTTCAAAGCTTCTTCCATGCTTGCGGCAAGATGAAGCTCGTGCAAAGACTTAGCAACAGCATGAATACGCTCCCTCGTTTTTTCGTCCATATTATTATAGTGCGAACAGAATAGTATATTAATATTATGGCTGTACTATAATCATATGCTAACACAAGAAAAAATAGACAAAATATTCGGAATTCTGCGAATAGTTCATACTTCACACTGGAAAGCGCCAAAACTCGAAGAAGTCAACAGGGAAATAGAAAGAGTTGGAGCGTACATATTTAGAGCTGGCAGAGACCCCTGGGTTGCAGAAATCAAGATAGCGGAAACTGTTACTTACGAAATAAACCAAGAATTACCTGAACGAATGAAGAAAAAGGCAGAACAAATGAAAAAAAGATTTGAAGAGCTTAGTAAAGAGTCGTAGTAAACTTATCCCCTTCTAAATGAAAAGGACGCTTGTCATCACGGTCCAACTGGCTGAAAAGAACCTTGCCAACAAACATAACATGGTCGCCACACTCCTTTTCTTCAACAACTTCACACTCAAGCCAGCCAAGAGCTTCTTTCAATTTGAAACAATCAACAAGCTTTTCGCAGTTAGCTTCATTAACACCAATAGCATCACATTTTTCTAAATATTCCCCAGAAGTCGACATTGCCTTCTTTATAGTATTAGTCAAAGAAAAAGGAACAAAGTTCACGACAAAACAGCCACTGTTGCGGATAATTGACACAGCCATCAAACTCTTGTTAAGAAAAACCGAGTACATCGGAGGATGAGAAGAACTCGGACTGTGCCAGCTCAAAGGAACAACATCATCCTTTTCTTCTAATTTGCCAGCAACGTCAAACTGACCACGACAAGTAATCAGAACTGTTTGTCTGGGATTGAAGATTAACATGTCAAAAACTCCATGACGCGCTTGTCAGTTAAACTTTTAACAATCAAATCAGCTTTCTTCAATTTATAAGCAGGAAAACTATTCAGAACTGCAATACATCCCATTCCTGCACGCTTGGCAGACTCAACACCGCATATACTATCCTCAATAACAACACATTCGGAAGGCTTCGTCCTCAATCTTTTCGCAAGCTTAAGGTATATTTCAGGATGCGGCTTATGAAAACGCGCATCTTCCCTGCCTAAAATAACATCAAAATATCTCCTAATTTCGAGCCTTTTCAGAATAATATCAATTTCCTCGTGACTTGATGAAGTCCCAATGCCTACCTTGTACTTCTTTGCAACACTCTTAACCAGTTTTATTGCATCAGAAAAAGAAGGAATTCGCGATTTTCTCAAATAAGAAACGACTATTCTGCGCTTTTCCCAATACCATTTCTTCACATCGCAACGGATACGGTTCTTTTTGCACAAATCACGAATGATGTGCTCATCGAGCTTCCCGAAAATGTCTGCCGTGTCCTTTTTTGACAAAACTATACCGTGACGACGGAAAAGCTCCTTGAAAGCTCTGACGTGGTGAGGTTCAGAATCAGACAAAACACCATCCATATCAAACAAAACAGCCTTAATCATCTATGCCCGTGATGGTTTGCAATATGATAGCCCACAATCCCAACAACCATCAAAACAGCAAACAAAATAGTCGTCACAATGTAAACATTAACGCCAAGAAAACGGAACCTCGGAAGCAAATAAACAGTAGTCAAAGACGCAGAAATCACTTCCAAGAAAATTATTACAGTCAAAGAATGAGCAGAGACATTCAACATCTGCTTCCAAGACAAACGGAACTTAGAAAGCTCCATGATGATAAAGAACAAAGTGCCGAATACAAAAATGAATAACAAATACTTCAGCCACATCCTAATGTAAAGCAAAAGAGCAATGCCGGGAAGCATCATTACAATAACTGCCGACAAAAACCTGCTTGCAGGAGCTTTATGTGCTGTCAAGTCCATAATCTGCTCACGAGGAATACTCTTAATGCCAAAGAAACGATACCTGATGTTCTCTTTGTCAACAACAAAAATCTCTTTCGTTAAAGTAAGATTGGAATTCAAATCAACAACAACCCAGGGATTTGTATGCGGAATGGTAATCTTGTCAGACTGAGTAATGTTACCTGAAAGACTGAAAGAAGAAAACTTCGACAGCTCACTCTCGATATCGCCCTTTAACAAGAAAAGTTTAGGCACGAACAAAATACCGGCAATAATGAAAGCAAACAACAAAATCTTGCTCATAAAGCCCAAACTGTGCAAGAAAGGCTTATCAGCAAGCTGTCTGTACCTCGGCGGGTAAACAGCCCAGACAACCTCTTTAATGAACTCTGGAACACGCATAAATGCTATACACTTTATTACTTATTTAAAGGTTTTCTTAAAAAGAAAATAACGTCGTGAAGTTCATCAACACGCTTACGAGGCTTCAGAGCAGATAAAACCTGCTCAACCTCCTTAAACTTCTGAGACTTTCGTAAAACAGAGATGACAGTATCGCGCCTAGAAACACGCAAAATTTCAGAAACTGCCTTTTCCACATCAGAACAATGATGGATGGCAGTCAAAGACAAAACAATATCAAAAGAACTGTCAGCGAAAGGCAGGCTCTCAGCAACACCCTGAACAACAGGAATGCTGGCCTTTTTCAACAATTCAGCAGAAGGATCAATGCCCTGCTTTTTACAAGGAAAAATAGACAAATAATGAGCAGAGCCACAGCCAACATCAAGAAGACTATCAGAATGCCTAACCTCCAAATTCTCAAGGACAAGTTTTGCCTTCCTTAATTGCTCCTCGCCATGCAATTCATCATAACCAGAAGCAATCTGGTCGTAATAACCATCCCCCATACCATCGACGATACTCGCAAACTTTAAAAATGCTCTGCCACAAACAAAGCATATGGCACTAAAGCAACCAGAATCAATGGATGAATGCGTGTACTTTACGCGCAGAGCAGTCGACAAAGGATTCGTAATGTGCTGGGTGTTCAGAGAAAAATGCCCAAAATGCGGAAAAGCAGAAATGGGCAAGCCAAGAGGCGACGACGGCAAAGTCAAAATACGCGCAAAAGAATACGTTTGTCCTGAGTGCAAATATACAGTTGAGAAAGTGGAATATGAGGACACATTAACAGCAAATATTGCTTATACTTGCCCTCACTGCCAGAATAAAGGCGAAACACAAACGCCGTTCAAAAGAAAAACGTTTGAAGGCGTAAAAGCAATAGTATTCCAGTGCGACAAGTGCAAACAAAAAATACCAATCACAAAAAAACTAAAAACAATCCGCAAAAAAGATGAACCGGACTTGCCGGACGAAGAATAAAAAATTAATAATAATCTTTCGGCTGAGAAACTTCTTCAAAAGACTTCTCATCATTGAACTGTTCAGTCAAAGGATCCTTAGGCTTTCTGAAATAACCGTATGCCATGACGCCAAGAACTGACAAAGCAATCAAGTTTGCCAATACAAGGACACCTGTCAACACTGCGCTTCCGAACAAGCCTGAATTTTCCTTAGGCTCTTCCTGAGGAACGATAACAATGCTGTCCTGAGGCACGAAAGGCGGAGGAGTTACAACAGGCCCTGAAACAACTTCAGGCTCGTCATCTTCACATTTCATGATTTTGATATCAGCAGTCTTTGACTGGCTTTGAGCAACATTATCATAGAAACTCTTAGCAGTTGCCTTGAAACTTCCAAACGCAGTTGTAGAAGAGACAGGAATGCTGAACGTTACTTTTCCCTCTTCGCCTTCATCAATAGACAAATCAGAGATTTTCTTCGTAAAGCTCAAAGCAGGAACTGAAAGTTCAACTGCAACCTTGTCCTCGTCATTCTTTCCATCGTTTTCAACATAAACTAAAACGTCAATGCGTGAAACTTCACAACGCCTTGCTTCAGAAGGGCTTACAGTAATCTTTGAAATAGGCAAATCATGCTTCAAACGCTCAATTTCCAGCGTGAATTTCAATACATCGCTGTGCTGAGCGCCATTCTCATCCTTACCTTCAACAGTAATCGTGATTTCAGCATCGCCTTCATCAGCATCTTCATCAACCTTCAATTCCAAAGTTTTCTCTTCACTGTCACCAGCGTCAAGACTTGAAATATCAGCATCATCTCCATCAACATCACTGTTTTCAGAGTCAGCCTCGATTGTAATATCTTCAATTTTAACATCAGTTGTGAACGTGTTTTCAACTTTAACAGTCAAATAACAAGTCTGACCAGGAGAAACACCATCAATAGATGAACCATCAGTGACGGTTTCCAACTTGTCGCAAGTTATTTTGACTTTTTCAATAACCAAACGGTTGTGAGCTTCCATGCTCAAAGTCGCAGTAGCCGTAGTGCTGGTTTTAGAACTGCCAGAACCGCTGCCTGAGCCGCTTCCGCCAGAACTGTTTCCAGAACTGTTTGAAGGACTGCCAAAAGCAGCAAGAACTTTAGGACTGCCGTTCAACATAGGATTATTCTCGCTTGCAGGAGAATTAATAGCATAAACGTGGAAAGACTGGTTAGTGCCGTTTCCAAGAGCTGTCAAATCCTGCGTTGTAAATGTGTAAATAAATCCGTGATTTGGATTTGGAATCTTTCCAATTGAAACCAAGTCAGGACGAGCTTTATCAGCATCGGTTTCTTTCCAGAACTTACCGTTCAAATAAATATGAACAGTTGAAGCTGGAATATCAGCATCATAAGCCCAACCATGAACTCCAGTCATGTTGACCTTTTCAAGCTCGCCAACTGGAATACCATTTGGAGGAGCTTGCGGAGTAGGAACGAAAACAACGAACATTGAACCAGAGTCCAATGAAGTTCCGTCATGAGCAAATGCTTCAGCAGCACCATCACATTTTCCAGGGCCAGTTCTAACTTTTCCTAGAATAACGCCTGTAGACGGAACGCTCTGAGGAGCACCGCCACACTTGTTCTCTGCAATAACGAAAATCAATTTACCTGCGGCTGAAGGATGACTGTAAAATCCAAGCCATCCAGAATCGCCACTTTGCAATTCCATTTGGCCATCACAAACACCAGGGCCTGTGTGAATCTTACCACCGTACAACCAGTTGTTAGGAGGAGCTGAAACCTGACCATTACAGTCCAAGCTTACAGCGCCAACCCAATAGTTTGTAAAATCATTAGAGTGAATTCTTGCCCAACCTGAATCAACCGCGCCTTGGAAAGGCTGGCTTACTTCAATGTCGTTGACAGAATCACAACCGTTGTTTCCAACGTGCCACTGGCCGATTATAGGCGTGCCAGGGTCTTGCGTGTTAGTGCCGCAATCATTTGAAGCACTCATGCCAACAGGCAAAGTAGCCTGTTGAGGAGTCTGATTTGAAGGAGTCATTAGATGGCTTCCTAGAACTGCTGAACTTGAGCTAGTTGAATTTAATGTTGAGTTTACCGGTGCTGAAGGAGCAGTTGAAGTAACAGTAATGCTACCAATGCTCTTCTTGCCAGCATCAAAATCAACCGGAATTTTACCCTTTATAGTAATAGTCACAGTTGCGCCAGGCGCCAAAGACTGAGGAACATTCTCAAACTTAACATTGTATTTAGCATCTGCTGAAGAACTTGGAGTAATGTTAGACAAAACAACAGTTCCGTCATTAGTTATTGTAAACGTTGTACTTACATCAGTGCCACGATCGCCTGAAAGCGTCGGAGCCGAAATTTGCAGAGCGCTAGCTGTACTAAGACAGAAAGACAACACTGCGATTAATATGAGTAGTTTTCTCATTGTAGTCACCTATTGGTAGTAATTATGGGGGAAGTATATAAGCTTTTCGTTTTGTAGTCACTTTATAGTGACTATATTATAGTGAGGACGCGTGATTATTTTCTATATTGAAACAAAATTGATATAGAAGTACAACTGCCAACACTACATGGTACACTTAGGCGACCCTTCAACAAAGCTAAGATGCCCAAAATGCAAAAGCATTCATGTAGACACAGTAGAAGACAATACTATGCTGATCTGCCTAGAATGCGGATATGAAGGAAGAAATGAAATAAAAAATTAAGGCATTGCTGCCAATTGCTGTCTAATCCTGACCAAGTTCTGATTTTCAATCAAAACAGGGTTCGTGCCAGTGATGATATCAATTTCTTGGTGAACCAAGTCAAGCTCTGCGCGAAGACTTACCACTTCAGCACTAAGAGCTGCATTTTCAGCACGCAAATCGGACACTCCCATTTTCGCTTCTTTGCCGCCCTGATTGCCTACTAAAATAACCAAGCCAACGACAACTGTAATAGCTACAATGCCTAAAAGAACCAAACTAACAGTCTTATCTTCTGCCATACATACACCTCTTTTGCAGGATAAATGATAACACAGCTTTAAAACTTAATGTGCTACTCCAGAGTAGACAAGGCAACCATCGCCGAACAGCGGTTCGTCGGGGCTTCTCAGAAACAAGTTCTGCGAAGTTTTATAAGCGTCATATTATCGCTTTCTAACATGCCAAAACAGACTTACTATATTACTACTGCAATTGACTACCCGAACGCAAAGCCCCACATAGGTCACGCGTACGAGAAAATAATAGCAGACATGCTCGCACGCTGGCACGGACTGAACGGCGAAGACACATTCTTCCTAACAGGCACTGATGAGCATGGACAGAAAATAGAGAAAACGGCAAAAGAAGCAGGCAAAACACCAAAAAAATTCGTAGACGAAATGTCAGAACACTTCAAAACACTCTGCTCGAAGCTAAACCTGACAAACAATGCGTTCATCAGAACAACAGACAAAAAACACGTAAAAACGGCAACAGAAATATTCACAAAAGTATTTGACAAAGGACTCATTTACAAAGGAACATACACAGGACTCTACTGCACGGGATGCGAAGCATTCTACACTGAGAAAGATGTACCAGACGGACTCTGCCCAACACACCAAAAACCAGTAGAAAACCTCACAGAAGAAAGCTATTTCTTCAAACTATCACAATACCAACAACAAATAATACAACACATCGAACAAAACCCGCAATTCATACAACCAGAATCAAGAAAAAACGAAATACTAAACAGACTAAAAGAACCACTCAAAGACCTATCAGTCAGCAGGACAACATTCACGTGGGGCATACCATTACCACAAGACAAAAAACACGTAATCTACGTATGGTTTGACGCGCTGATAAACTATCTCAGCGGAGTTTCTTATCCAACAACAAAATACGCAAAATACTGGCCGGCAAACTGCCACTTGATAGGAAAAGACATAGCCTGGTTTCATACAGTAATCTGGCCGGCAATGCTACTCGCGGCAGAAATTCCACTGCCAAAAACAGTCTACTGCCACGGATGGCTAACAGTCAACGGACAAAAAATGTCCAAATCACTAGGAAACGTAATCGACCCAGTACACATTATAGATACATACGGCGCAGACCCATTACGCTATGTCCTGCTCCGTGAAGTACCAGCAGGAGAAGACGGAGACTTCTCAGAACAAACATTACTATCAAGAAATAATGCAGACCTGGCAGACGCACTAGGCAACTTACTCCAAAGAGCATCTGTTTTAGTACAAAAAAACTTTGGCGGACAAATACCAACATGCGGACCACTAACTGACAAAGAGAAAGAACTGGAAAAAGCAATACCTGACATCAAAGAACTAAATGATTTGATGAACAATTACAAATGGCACCACGCAATAGAACAAATCTGGAACTACATCAGCAAATGCAACAAATACGTCAATGACACGGAACCCTGGAAACAAACACAAAACCCAGAAAGACTCGCAACAATCCTGTACACCCTGATTGAACACCTGCGCATAATCAGCATACTAGTCTGGCCGATAATACCAACAAGCGCAGAAAAGATAAGCGCACAAATCGGACAAAAGATCAGCAAGTTCAAAGACATAAAGTTCAAGAAAAATACAATAGGCCATCTAACACAACTAGAAATACTATTCAAAAAATTAGAAATCAAGAAAGAAGACCCATTCTCAATATTGAACTTACGAGTGGCACACATCAAAGAAGTCGCACCACACCCAAACGCAGACAAACTCTACGTCTTAAAACTCGACGTAGGAACAGACGAGCCAAGACAATTAGTCGCAGGAATAAGAGCACACTACACGCCAGAACAACTCATCGGCAAACACGTCATCTTTGTTAGCAACCTAAAACCAGCGCAACTCCGCGGAATAGAAAGCCAAGGAATGATGTTAGCTGCAGAAAAAGAAGGAAAAGTAAAAGTCCTCGAAGCAACAGAAGCACACGCGGGAGACCAAGTATTTATTGAAGGCATAACGCCAAAAACACAACAAATCACAATAGAAGACTTCCAAAAAATAAAGCTGACAACAAAAAATAAACAAGCAGTGTATAATGACCAGCCGCTAAAAACACACAAAGGACCAGTCACAGTAGATTTACCAGACGGCGCCAATATCAAATGAAGAAAGTAATTGGAACAATCATCTTCCCAATATTCTGCCTTCTGCTCAGCTTCTTTGTTCTTCTAACAGACCGCCAATTCACTTATTCATTACTAGACAATCCAGAGAGCATACAACCAACAAAACAACTACTACAATACTTCGAAGGACGCGCTCAAGTTCCAGAAATCTTTACCACAGAAGAAAAATCACATCTCGCAGACGTAAAACAACTGATACAATTTTCATTCATCGCACTAATAATAACTGCAATCCTTCTATTTTATACCTTCACCAAAAAGACAGTCAAATACGGCACTTATTTGCTCTTAGCAATACTCGCCTTATCCTCGATAATTCCATTTGACTTATTATTCACAAAATTCCACCAAATATTCTTTCAACAGGGAAACTGGCAATTCGCTCCAGACAGCACGCTGATAACATTTTATTCGAGCAGTTTTTTTGCAAACTATGCGCTGGCAATAGCAATTCACGCAATAATTATTGCATCAATGCTGACTTATCTGCAAGTCGTCTCAAGAAGGGGATAAAACAACTTCTGCACACAGAGATATATTTTTGACTACGCAAGAATTTAAATACGGTTTGAGTATTCGAGAATAGTAACAAAGATTACCTATCAAAACGGGGGGAACTAAAAATGAAGAAACTAGCAATCATCGCAATTCTAGCAATAGTACTTGTAGCCTGCGCGCCAATAATGCCAGCACGCAACCAGACAAACACGACAGAAAACGCTACAATTGAAACAAACGAGACAATAGAAGAAATCCCTCCGGTAAATGAAACAATAACTGAAGAACCAACACCAATGCCTGACTTGAAAGACGTACCAGTCAAAGAAGCAACAGAAGGCGAACTAGTAGATTTTCCGAGCCTTAAAGCAGTAGACCCTGATGGAGACCCAATAACTTACTCGTTCACATCTCCACTCAATGAAAAAGGAGAATGGCAAACTGCAGAAGGAGACGCAGGAGACCACATGGTAACAATCACTGCATCAGACGGAACAAACACAGTATCACAACAAATACTTCTGCGAATCAATCCAAAAAACAAAGCGCCAGTAATCGAGCTTGAAGAACCAGTAAGCGCGAAAGAAGGAGAAACCCTCACAATAACACCAACCGTCACAGACCCAGACGGCGACGAAGTAACAGTAACATATTCAGGCTGGATGACAAATGATACGATGGAAATCGGCTTTGACGATAGTGGATTACACAAAGTCATTATAACAGCAACAGACGGCAAAACAACAGCAACAAAAGAAGTAATTGTTTCAGTTGAAAACGGCAATAGAGCTCCAGAATTAGCAGACATTGCGGCCATAACGATAAAAGAAGGACAAAAAGCAACAATCAAAGCAAACGCAGACGATCCAGATGGAGACACTGTAACAATAACATACGACTTCCCATTTGACGACGCAGGAGTCTGGCAATCAGAAATAGGAGACGCAGGAGAATACGAAGTCCTCGTAACCGCATCAGACGGCGAGCTTGAAGCTGAAACAACAGTAATGCTAACGCTCGAATCAGTCAACAGACCACCAGTAATAGAACTCGAAAGTCCGATAGTTGTCAGCGAAGGCGATACAGTAACGCTAAGCCCAGAAATAACAGACAGCGAAGGAGACGAAATACGAGTCAGCTATTCAGGCTGGATGAGCGCAAACACCAAAGAAACAGGCTACGGCGATTCAGGCAACCACAAAGTCGAAATCTCAGCAAGAGACACAGCAGGAAACGAAGCACGCCTAGAAATCATCGTGTCAGTTGAAGACGTCAACAGACCACCAATCTTTGGAGCAGGAAGCTTCAATTAATTTTATTTTTTTATTAAACTTGTTTTGCAGAAATATCCAAATACTTCAACTTCCTATGCAAAGTCTCAAACCTTAAGCCAATCTTTCTCGCAGTCTTAGAAATGTTGCCATTATTCTCCTGCAAAGCTTTCGTGAAATATCTTTCCTCAAACTCTCGTTCAGCTTCCTTCAAAGTCTTAGGGGTTTCAGGAATCTCCCTGATAATATTCTTTGACAAGCTCGGAGCTTCCTTGTATAAAGCCTCGTACTTTATAGGATTCAAAGCACTCTTGTAATGCTCTAGAGATTCCTGAATAATATCCTGCACTGCCAACTGCTTAACATAAGTGCCCTTTTGCAAAATGTCCCTGAACTTCTGCACTTCAATCTTCATATCAACAACAATCCTGTGAATACTGCGCCTATCAACCATTGCAACCTTAGCAACCTCAGCAACATTACCAAAATTCAACTGCAACAAACGAGCAACATATTCCCTTTTGAACTTCTTCTTCGCATCCTTGAACCTTAATTTAGTATCAACCTCAAACTCCAACAAAGCACTCCTCTTCAACCTGTCAGAAATATCAGTCTCGAGCTCGGCAACAGTAATGCCCAAGCTCTTCTGCATAGCTTCCTCTAACATCGGCTTAATCTTGGATTCCACCAGTTTTTCTAACTCATCCGCCATATGCTCTTTTTGTCATACTTTTTAGTATATAAATGTTATGATTTAAATGTCGTAGTTTTCCAGATTAAGGTGTATTTTATGTAAGAAAAAATACGGGCCGTGTGAGATTTGAACTCACGACCACCCGATTAAGAGTCGGGTGCTCTACCAGCTGAGCTAACGGCCCATACGACGTGGTGATTTGTGTATTCTTTAAAAAGTATTCGCCAGTGTACTACAAGCCGTACGAATCTTTAATAAACGCCAAAGGAGTTCTAAATTCCAATACTAATCGAGGTGACTAAATGGTAAAACAATCAGCAATGGTATGCGCTCCAGGCAAATGCGGACCAACCTGTATTATGGCAGGACTATTCTCCGCAGCATTCGGAGCAGCAGCACTATGGGTTATCGTCGGAACAATAATGAAACAATGGGCTGGAATGGGATCAATGACAAACCTATTCCTATGGTACTTCGGAGGTCTCATCCTAGTGTGCATAGCAAAATGCATAAAAATGAAGACCTGTGGAATGTGCAGAGGAATGTAAGAACACATTCTAATTTTTCTTTTTCTTTATTTCATTCGTAATATTTATAAACATCTTCTTCTCATAAAATAGTGAGTGAGAAAAGAGAGAAACAGATACGAAAATGTTTTTTCTCACCTAATAATCCCAATCTGGGGTGAGGGGGCGTATGAAAGGGCTTAAGCCATTATTACCGACGTTAAAGGAAAAGAAGCGTTATTTAGCCTTTGAAATAGTCTCAAAAAGCAAAATAAAGGCGTTTTCAGAGGTATCCAAGGCAATATGGGCTTCCACACTCTCGTTTGCAGGCACTAAGGGGGCTGCAAGAATGGGAATCTGGGTCATGCCAGAGAAATACAGCACAGAAAAACAAAAAGGACTCATAAGAGTAGCACACAAAAACATGGACGAACTAAAAGCAAGCTTAGCACTAATAACACAAATCGAAAACCAGTCCGCAATAGCACGCTCAATCGGAGCATCAGGAATACTGGCAAAAGCAGAGAAAAAATACATAGCAGGATAGGGAGGAAAAAACATGGTAAAAAGAGACGAGGACAACATGCAACCAATGCCACATCAGTTGATGGGATACGACAGAGCAATCACGATGTTTTCACCAGACGGCAGACTACTACAAGTCGAATACGCCAAAAAAACAGTAAGACAAGGAAGCACAGCAATCGGAATGGTATGCTCAGACGGAGTTTTACTAGTAGCAGACAAAAGAATAGTAGACAAGCTCGTAATACCTGACAGCGTTGAAAAAATATTCCAAATAGACGACCACATCGCAGCAACCGCATCAGGAATCTTATCAGACGCCCGCGTGCTAATCGAAAGAGCACAAGTAAAATCACAACAGCACAAAGTTACGTACGACACGCCAATAGACACAGTAAGCGTGGTAAAAGACATCTGCGCGCTAAAACAAATCTGCACACAATCAGGAGGACTAAGACCATTCGGAGTCTCCATAATCGTGGCAGGAATAGACAGCGAAGGACCAAAACTATTCGAAACAGACCCAACAGGAATCTATTTCCAATTCAGAGCAACAGTAATCGGAGAAGGAGAAACAGAAATAGAAGAAATACTTTACAAAGAACACAACGAAAAAATGACAATAGAAGAAGGCTTGAAGCTAGCAATAGATGCGCTGAACAAAACACTTGACAAAAACTTCAGCCTGGAAAGAGTAGACGCGGCATACATCACAACAGCAGAGCGCAAGTTCATAAAAGTCAAAAAAGACAAACTAGACAAGCTTCTAAAAGAAGCAAAGAAGAAATGATGGGAAAATAATGAGTGAAACACTTAACCTTGCACGCATCAAAAAAGGATCAGACGTGTTCGAAATCGTGGTAAATCCGGACCAGGCAATATATTACAGACACCATCCGGAAACAAACATACGCGACGCGATAGTCTATCCCAAAATTTATTCTGACGCAAAAAAAGGACTCCTTGCACCAGAACAAAGAATGCAGGCAGTATTCGGAACAACGGACGCGCTTGAAGTGGCAAAACTGATTCTAATCAAAGGACAAATACAAGTCAGCGCAGAACACAGGCAAAAACTCCAAGAACAAAAAAGACACAGAATAATCGACATAATCAGAAGACAAGGAGTAGACCCAAGAACAAATGCTCCACATCCACTTACAAGAATAGAAAATGCAATGAAAGAAGCAAAAGTAAGAATAGACGAGTACTCGCCGGCAGAACAACAAGTCCCAGAAATACTCAAAGCACTAAGACCAATACTGCCAATCAAAATGGTCACAAAAGAATTAAGCGTCACAGTACCAGCGCAATACGCGCCAAAAATACACCCGCTCGTAAAAACATACGGAAAAATACTCAAAGAAAGATGGGAATCAGACGGCTCGTGGAACGGCACAGTAGAAATACCAGGCGGGCTAGAAATGGAATTCTACGACAAACTAAACGGAATGACGCACGGACACGCGCAAGCAACTCTCATTACTACCAAAGGTGAAACAACATGACAGAAGAAGTATTAGTACAAGACAAAGACATAGTAGTTCCTGGAGAGACCATAGCCACAGGCATGAGTTTCCTACCGGGCAAAGGAACCTATAGAGAAAACGACAAAATAATTGCCCAAAAACTAGGAATGATATCAATAGAGGGAAAAGTAATCAAGCTAATATCCCTCTCGGGAGCGTACACGCCCAAACTCAAAGACAGAGTAATAGCAAAAGTAGTGGACGTTCTAATGACTGGATGGAGACTAGAAATAAACTCTCCATACTCGTCAGTGCTGACTTTGAAAGACGCGACATCAGAGTTCATACCACGAGGAGCAGATTTAACGCAGTATTTTGCGCTAGGCGATTACGTAATCTGCCAAATAGTAAACGTCACAAGCCAAAGACTCATTGATGTATCAATGAAAGGCCCAGGACTGAGAAAAATACGCGGAGGAAGAATGATAACAGTATCCTCTCAAAAAGTACCACGTATAATTGGCAAAGACGGAAGCATGGTTAGCATGGTAAAACAAGCAACAGGATGCAACATAATCGTCGGCCAAAATGGCCTCATATGGCTAGACGGAACGCCAGAAGGAGAAGTAATAGCTGTAAAAGCGTTCAAGAAAATAGAAGAAGAAGCACACCTTGGCGGCCTTACAGACAGAATGGCAGCATGGTTGGAAAAAGAAACAGGAGTTAAAGTAAACCCAACAGCAGCGCCACAAGAAGCTGAAGGAGAACAGCCACCGCATCAACACCACTTCGGAGGATCACAATGAGCTACACCAAAAGACTTGACGGCCGAGGATTTGATGAACTAAGGCCAATGAGCGCAAAAGTAGGAATTGTACCACGCGCAGACGGTTCTGCAATGTTCCAAATAGGAAAAACAATGGCGTACTGCGCAGTCTACGGACCACGCGAACTGCACCCAAAGTTTTTGCAAAACCCAGAAACAGGAATAATCAGAGTAAACTACAACATGATGCCATTCTCAGGCCACGGAGAAAGAGTCAGACCGGGAGGAGGCAGGAGAAGCAAAGAAATCAGCATGGTAATGAGGAACGCTTTGCTCCCAGTGCTTGACCTGAAAGACTATCCGAACTCAGTAGTAGACATCTTTGTCGAACTGCCACAAACAGATGCGGGAACAAGATGCGCGGCATTATGCGCGGCATCAATGGCACTCGCAGACGCAGGCATAGAAATGAAAGATATGGTAACTGCAATCGCAACAGGAAGAGTAGAAGACAAAATCGTGGTAGACCTAAACTACTACGAAGACTCTCACGAAGACGGAGCAGACTTTCCAATCGCATTACTGCCAAACTCGGGTAAAGTAACACTGATGCAAATGGACGGAGAAATGACAAAAGAACAAATCAATGAATGCGTAAAAAAAGCACGAGAAGCTTGCAAAAAAATCTATGAACTACAAAAAGCAGCGCTCAAAGAACGCTTTACGCGAGGTAAATAAAATGCAATCAGAACTAAAAACACACTTATTGCGCGCGCTAGCAAAAAACGTGCGCTATGATGGAAGAAAATTGCTAGAGTACAGGCCAATAACAGTAGAATATGGCATTTCAGGAAGCGCTGAAGGCTCAGCAAGAGTACGCATAGGCGGAACAGAAGTACTAGTAGGAGTCAAATTGGAAACAAATAAGCCATACCCTGACACGCCAGACCAAGGAAATCTAATGGTTAATGCTGAATTATTGGCATTAAGCAACCCTGCATTCGAATCAGGACCACCAGGAGAACAAGCAACAGAAATTGCAAGAGTTGTAGACAGGGCGATAAGAGAAAGCAAGTCAATAGACGTGCACAAACTCGTCATAAAACCCGGAGAAAAAGTCTGGGGAATTAGCATAGACATCTGCACAATAAACGATGAAGGAAACCTTCAAGACGCAGCTTGTTTGGCAGTACTTGCAGCACTGCAAGACACAAAAATGCCAAAGCTCACAGAAGACTTAAATGTCGACTATGACGCAGAAAAAACAAAAGAAGGACTACCGCTCAACAGAGAGCCAGTCGAAGTCACAGTAATCAAAGTCGGCGACCACTTCTTCGTAGACGCAATATCAGACGAAGAAAAAGTAATAGAAGCAAGACTAACAGTCGCAGTAACAGAAAAAGGCACCGTGTGCGCTCTCCAAAAAGGAGGAGAAGCACCATTAAGCCCGGAAGAAGTCGATAAAATGATAGACATAGCACTAAAACTTGCGCCAACACTGCGCAAGGCACTATAAGGGTGGTGGCAATGGACAAAAAATACACAAAATACGAAATAGCCAGAATGATAGGAAGCAGGGCGCTACAAATCAGCATGGGAGCACCATTCCTGGTAAAACTCTCAGAAAAAGACCTCGAAGGCATAGGGTACAACCCAATAGAAATCGCAAAATTGGAGTTCGAAAAAGACTTACTGCCAATAACAGTAAGACGACCAATGCCAAAACGCGCAGAAATGAAACCTGCAGCGTAATTTTATTTTTTTATGATCAATATTATAACTGATGAAAAACTGAATAAATACTTTGACGTTACTTCTAGAGCGCTAAAAAAAGTAAAAATAGTAGCAGCGCACAAAAAACAAGCAGAAGACGCTTTAGACATGGCAAAACGTTATTACGAAGACGCAAAACATTTTAGGGATAAAGGCGACATCGTAACAGCATTCGCTGCATTAAATTACGCGCACGGCTGGCTCGATGCAGGAGCACGCCTAGGACTATTTGATGTCGGACATGATTCAGAACTGTTTACTGTGGACTAGGCTTCGGGGGAACTTCTTTGTCGTATGTTTTCAGCACTTCATTGATATCTCTTCGATAACATTGTTTTCTTTCTCGGTCAATAACTCTGAAACCGGCGTCCTTGGCACATTTCACATAATGTGACAAATCCTGAGAAGACGTAATACTGAAATGTGAAGCAATTGATTCGGGAGAAACATTACAATTATATAAAAACACCATCAGGCGCAACTCATCCTGATTAAAGCGCCCTCGCGTCTGAGGCGGCAATTCAACAATATATTTTCTCAATGGAGCCGCAAGCTTTTGATGGTGCGGATTCACAAAAATACCCATACTCAACATATCAACCATTTCAGACTTGGAAAAGTCCAAAACGTACTGGCCGTTTTCCTGTTTCTGCATTTGAGGTGAGAATCCGAGCTGTTCTGCCAACGTTTTAAATGAGGTAATGTATGTTTCATCATCACGCGAAATGCGCATACGAGAACGATCCTCGTATACAAATAGGCGTGCATCGCTCGCTATGATTCCCTTGAATAAGCCAAGACGCTGCTCTTCTTCTGACAATGCAGGTACTGCCACATTCTCCCTCGGTGCAGGCAATTTCCAATGACCATTCAGCCATGTTGCAACTGCCTGCGAAGAAAAAATGATTGCCGGTATATTGTAAGAAAAACTCTTTTCTTTCCTTTGCTTCGTATTCCCGTCAATCACTTCAGAATCAATGTTATGAACTTTCTTGATGAGAGGGCTCACGACCGTGCGATAAAACTCAAAATCTTCTTTATCTCCCCATATCTCGATTCCTGAAACGGGTTTTCCTGCGAGATTTGCACGCGCAAAATAAACTCCCAGCAACGTGGCCTCCAATTCTCCAATTTCGAGCGGAATGCGTACATCTTTCAGTAAATCGCAAACAGAGACTTCCAATTCCTCACAACGCATCATTGCTTCCTGAAGTGTCCCTTCGTAGATGCCAAGATTCTGTCGAAGAAGATGAACGTATGGAACTACTATTCCCTGTCTTTCCAAACCAACTTTTTGTTCTTCATATTCACGCTTGATTGCGCGGTTCACAACAGTACATAATTGCCTGAAGTTGCCGCGCGAATACGTGCCGTCATCAGCGAGTGCTGCCAATGTCGTCGTTGTAAACTGGGCTGGAATAATGGATGGGTCAGCTCCCTTTTCCCGCAAACGCTGATGCAAGCGTCGCGCAGCACGATGAACCCTTCCAATAACGTCCCTATTTGTCCTATCCGTGCGGATGAAAGAAAAGTCCTCAGGTGTAATGCCGTATGTTTGTGCAACGTACTGATCGCGCGCCTGTTGTTCAAGACTGAAGAGCTTGTTGCTCTCAATAAGGTTCTTCACTGTCATATATGGCTATCCTCTGCTCACACTTTTAAACCTTTCTGTTTTCACCACTGTCTTGTGGTTAAACTCGCTTATATATGATTACTTATAAAGCCAAGATATGCGCCAAATAATCAAAGAAGACATCCTTGACGTTCTAAAAAAAGTAATCCAAACACTAAAACAAGAAGACTACTCCGCATTGGCCGAGCTCAGCAACCACACAATACACGACGCAAGCATCTTCCAAGAAGACGACCCGCTGACATTAGCAGTGCTAGTTTACGCGCTATCAAAAGTGATAAACAGGTGCCTTGAAAGAAAACAAACCTGTCCGGTAGTCTCGCCAACACTACAAAAAGCATCAGACTACCTGCAGCAAGACGATGACAATGCATACAGGGCAACAATTAAGAACGTTTTGCGTGACATAAGTTCTTACGACGCACAACTCAAACTCTACATACAAGAAGTAATACAACAAGCACGAATAAAAAAAGCAAGCAAACTACACGAACACGGAATTTCTATCGCAAGAACAGCCGAACTCCTTGGACTAAGCCAGTGGGAACTCCAAAACTACATCGGCAAAACAATAACAGACATACCACACGACGGAATGAAAATAGGAGAAAGACTCAGACGAGCAAGAGAACTGTTCCAATGAAAATAGTAATTCTAGACTCCGGACCAGTAATCAGCCTTGCAACCAGCAATCTTCTCTGGATACTTGAAGAATTCAAGAAAAAAACAAACCTTGCAATGACAACCGGAGTAAAAAGAGAACTCGTGGACAGGCCATTAGAAACAAGACGCTTCAAATTCGAAGCACTACAAGTACAAAGCCTTATTGAAAGAAAAGTTCTGAGCGTCATCGATGACGACGCAGTTGTCAAAAAAGCACAAGAACTCTTAAACCTTGCAAACACAATACTCTCCGCGCATGGGCAAAACATCAAAGTAGTCCAAATCGGAGAAATGGAAACACTCGCAGCAGCAATACTCTACAAAGCAGACGCGATAGTAGTTGATGAAAGAATAACAAGAACAATATTGGAAAATCCAAAAGGACTCCATCTCTTGATGGAAAAAAGATTGCATATGCAGTTGAAAAGCAATGACAACGCGCTCAGACAATTCGAAGAACAAACACGACACATCACAGTCATCAGAAGCATAGAACTCGTAACAATGGCATACGAAATGGGACTATTGGACAAATTCGTCGTAGGAATACCAAACGCGAAAAGAGAATTGTTAGAAAGCATTCTCTGGAGCGTCAAGCTGAACGGTTGTTCCGTCACCGAAGATGAGATAGACACAATAGTAAAAACAGAAAAAGTTTAGTACATACAAAAACTTTATAAGCAACTTATTACTTGAATATTAAAAAAATAGACCAAAGGGGCCAAGAATAAGATAAACATGCTTCATTCTGACGATTTCTCCACGCAGAGGTACGAGTCTGCAACAAAGGGTGGTAAGTAGTGGTAGACGTACCAGAAGGGCGTACCGGACTTGTAATTGCAGGTCCGCTCCCATACGAGTTCTTTAAGAACACTGGAGTTGGAGAAAGCGACGATCAGTCACATGCTGGCAGCTATCATATGGCAATGAACGCCTGCGGAATTCAACAAGGAAACCTACTCGCGTACAGCAGCACACTCTCACCTATTGCAAAAGAAATCTCGGTAAAAGAAGGATACAAACGAATAGAACTTGGTTCAGAAACAAAAATAATACAAGCGGCAGCACACATTGACCTAAAAGACCAATCATTAGAGGGAAAAGTTAAAAGAGCATCAGCAGGAATACTATTTGGGTGGCTAAGACCCAAAAAAGGCGATAAAACAACACATGAAGGAGGCTTAGTCTGCGAATACAACGGACACGCCACCCAAGAAGAAGCACACGAAAACCTAACACGATGCATTCAAAGAATATACACGACAAGATCGCCAATAAGCAAAAAGATCTACGCAAACGATTTTGATTTGGACCTTCAACCAATGCTTTTCACAAGCTTTGAACCAAAAATGCAATATGGCACGGCACTCGCAGTATTATGCTTTGTAAGCTACCATATAGACGTTCTTGCACAAAACGTATTTGCCAACAAAGAAGAAGCAGAAAGGTTTGCACAAGCAGGACTTGGCGCAAAAGGACTATAATTTCTCCATAGACAACTTAAACCAAGGAGTATAAATTCCAGGATTCTTTTTGATGTCATTCTTCAATTCCTTAACATCAACCCACTTCCAACCATCGGCTTCCAACGGGTTAAGCACTGGCTTTCCATCATAAGTGCCCCTGAAAACGTGCAAGAACTCGTGCTCAGTCATGCCCTTATCGAGCTTGACTTTATACACGTAATCAAACATCTTCTGCAAATAACAACTGAAACCCATCTCTTCCTTCAAACGGCGCATAGCCGCAGATCTAACATCTTCATCAGGCCTTGGATGGCCACAACAAGTATTAGTCCACAAGCCACCACCATGATACTTCGTCACAGCACGCTTCTGCAACATCAGTTCACCCTTAGAATTAAAAATAAAAACAGAAAAAGCACGATGCAAACTGCCTTTTATGTGCACGTCCAGCTTTTCACCTACACCAACCTGATTATCATTCTTATCAACCAATATTATCTGCTCGATCATTTCATTAAAGCTTTAGCAACAATCAACGGGAATAAAATAGTTACATCTCCAAACACCTTAACAGACCGTGCTGTAGGCAAAATCTTGCCCCAACTAACAGCCTCATCAGGCCTTGCGCCACTATCACTGCCATCAAACTCCTGAGAATTATTAATGTAAACAGCATAATCACTGCCATTACGCATCATGTTTGCGTTAAGAATATGATGCTTTACTACGCCAGAACCCAAGATGATTAGTCCAGTTTTTTTCGAGTCAAAGGTCAAATCATTCAACTTCTTCATATCCTGCACGATATCAACAGCGAAATCGGGATGCTTAAATTTGAAAAAGTACATCATATCGCCAATACTGCCGTCAGTCAAAGCAGGACAGAAAACGGGAATATTATTCTTATGACACCAATAATAAATCGACTCCGTGTTGTCTATTTCCTTGCCAAGTCTGTCAACAAACTCAGAAGGCGTAATGATGTGACTAGTTAATTTCTGCTCGTGAGCCATCTTCTCCAACAAAGGATTCAACCAGTCCTCAAACCTGCAGTATCTTGAGTTCGGAACAAAAATATTACCAGTCCTGTTAATGCCTCTCTTCCTCAAATCAGCACCAGGAGCCTCAAAATCGCCTAGAATAAACGGCTCAATACATTTTATGATATCTTCTTCAACGCCACCAGCAGTTGTAACAATAATATCAACCAGCTTGTGCTCTGCAAGATAACGGAAAACATCACGCAAGCCAGAAGTAACCATGTTGCTAGTATAACCCAAATAAATCGTGCATTTGTCCTTACGCATCTGCTTAATCAACTCAATTGCCTTAGCCAAATGCGTAGCCTGAAAACCAGTACTAGCAAAAGAATCAATCAATTTATCATAATCAACGCCCTGATTAAAATCATAGCCCCGAATAGCCAAACCCTTCGGTTCCTCAGATTCCCTGAGAACGTTTTTATGTCCTTTTTTAAGTTTATCAGCCATATAGAGAAAGAACTAAGTCAAAAGCCAATTATGAACGACTTCTAACAGATTCCATAACAAGAAAAGCATATACTGGAGTATATAAATTTTACTTTTTCTCCTTAAAACCTAACGCTGCAGAATTAATACAATACCTTTTCCCAGTCGGCTTTGGGCCATCATCAAACAAATGGCCAAGGTGACCCCCGCACTTCTTACAAACAACCTCAGTACGGTGCATTCCATCGCTGTCATCCTCTTTCAACTCAACACTATCGCTCTTGGCAACATCATAAAAGCTCGGCCAGCCAGTACCAGACTCAAACTTAGCACCAGAAGGAAACAACTCATTGCCACAAGCAGAACAAGTATACATTCCAGTCCTCTTATTATGCAATAAACTGCCAGAACCAGGAAATTCAGTGCCCTTTAAACGTAAAATTTTATATTGCTCAGGCGTCAGACAGGTCTTCCACTCTCCCTCTGACTTCTCCACTTTTTCCTTCATAACCTCAGAGCAGTCGGCAACCTTTAAATACCTGCTTCTAAGACCAATATATATGATACAATATAAGCAAAGATGCGCGAAATGCAAGAAAAACATGGTCTTGATCACTGGCAGAAACCAGTTCCCAATCTGCTACGACTGCCAAAAAGGAGAACTGCAAGGAGAAATAAAAGACAAGAAAATGAGAAAATTCTTCAAGATACCAGAAGTGTACTATCAAAAAAGCGGATTCCTGCGAAGCATAAAGTCAAACTACCTGAAATTCGGCGCACTGACAGAAAAACAAATAGAATTCTTCAAAAAAACAGTAAAAGAAATGAAAGAAAATGCGAATCCCTAAAACATACGGGCAAAGCCAAATAACAAAATGCCCATTCTGCGGAAATCAATCGACAGCAACCAATAACCAAAAAATTCCGGTTTGCGTAAAACACAAAGACACAGCGATCGGCGTAATGAAATGCATGTGTGGAAGCTACCTTGACATGAAGATCGGCAAATGGGGTCCATTCTTCATCTGCATCAACTGCGGGTCAATAAATATGAAAAAAGCACTCGAAATCAACCCGCAATAAGAAAAGATTTATTAACTGTTTCTCGACGACAAAACGATCATGGGGGAATTAACAGGAACGCTGAACAGTTTGCTTAACGCAGAACTATTAACAAGACTAAAAAAAGCCAGTGTTATAGAACTAAATTATACGTCAAGATTAAAAAATAATAGTGACCAATGGATATTAGAACTGCGCTGCAACGGGATGACGGAAGCCATAGCTCATAAAATACCAAACTTGGACTGTGCAGAATCACACGCAATGATGAAAAAAGAAGCAGAAGACATCAAACAATACCTGAAAGCACTAATCGCTGGCTTCAACGCGAAAATAACAGGCTACTACTTCCATGGAAACATACAAAAAGAGAAAATATACGGCAGACTAACCTAACGCTTTCTTCCAAGCACTTCAAAGAACACGTCGAACACATTCTGGCCGGTATTAGCAGAATAAAACTGAGCGTTAACCTCATTACACGCCTGCTGAAGCTTATCAACGTGCTCCTGAAGCATGCCAGAATACTGCTTTCTCGCAAAAGGATTAATGAAAGTCCTCAACACCTCATTCGTCTCCAAATCCTTAAGCTTAAAATCACCCTCTAAATCAAGATTCTTCTCAATCTTGTCCAAAACCTGAATCAAAATAAGCCTATGATTCTTAAAATGACGCAAAGCCTTCTTGACATCCTCAAGGTCATACAAGAAATCACTAATGATAACAACATAAGACTTAGAACTAATCAGCCTCTTATAACCGCCAAGAGACTGCTCAAGCTTGCTCAAACCCTTAGGCCTCTTATTATTCAAAAACTCAACCATGGAAGCAAGCTGAGCCCTTCCCTTCCTAGGCCTGAACAACTCCAAACTATCACTAAACGTGCTAAGAACAAATTTTTCGTTATTCTTCAAAGCAAGATAAGAAAAACCAACACCAAGCATGCTGGCATATTCCGCTTTGGTCATAGCAGTGCCAAAGCCCATACTCGCAGAAAAGTCCATAATAACGTGAACTGTCAAATTGCGCTCTTCCTCATAACGCTTCACGTACAACTTATCAGTCCTGCCAAAAACACGCCAGTCAACACTACGAAAATCCTCGCCAGGAGAATAAATAGCGTGGTCCTTGAAAATCAAACCACGGCCAGTCGCCTTAGAAAAACGGTCACCAATATAGTTGGACGTTATTCTCTTGTTAATAATCAAACTAAAACGATCCAGCTGGTGAAGAAATTCTGTATCAATCATTTCAAGAGCGTCTTAATGACGTCATCAGCGTGCATGCCCTGCCTTTCAGCCTCGAAGCTTAACACGATACGATGACGCAACACAGGGAAAGCCATCTTGTTAATATCATCCTTGCTCACATACTTCCTGCCCTCAATCAAAGCCCTTGCCTTGGAAGCAAGAACCAAACCAATACTCGCTCTAGGAGAAGCACCATACTCAATCAGCTTCTTATTCTGACGAGTAGAAGTAACAAGCTGCACAGCATACCTCTTAATATCATTCGCAATAGGAATCATCTTAGTCATATGCTGCAAGTACAACAAACTATCCTTGTTCAAAACAGGCTTTAATGCCGCTTTCTTATAATCCTCAGCAAACCTGTTAACAATCTCCATTTCCTCATCAAAAGTAGGATAATCAACCCTCACCTTCAACAAGAAACGGTCAGCCTGAGCTTCAGGCAAAGGATAAGTACCCTCCTGTTCAATCGGGTTCTGAGTTGCAAGAACAAAAAACGGCTCTTCCAACTTAAACGTAGTATTACCAACAGTAACCTGATGCTCCTGCATAGCTTCAAGCATAGCAGACTGCGTCTTAGGAGTAGCTCTGTTAATCTCATCAGCAAGAACAACATTAGCAAAAATAGGGCCTGGCTGGAACTTAAAATTACGCTTGCCAGCACTAGTCTCCTCGATAATATAAGTGCCAGTAACATCAGACGGCATTAAGTCAGGAGTATTCTGAATACGAGAAAACTTCAAATCCAACAATTGCGCCAAAGTCTTAATTGTTAAAGTCTTAGCAACTCCAGGATAACCCTCGAGCAAAGCATGAGAGTCAGCCAGAATAGCACAGGTAACCTCTTTCAAAACCTCGTTCTGACCAACGATAACCTTGTTCAACTCGCTGAAAACATAATCAAACGTCTTTTTTGCCTCTTCAAGTTTCATACTATATCCCTCCTTTTCCTAATATATAATAATTATGATTCAAACTTTCAGAAAGTTTGATCAAATCGCTCTTTGTTCGGCCTCCAGAAGCATTCCATCCTCTGACTCCCTTCGGTCGCAGGTGTAAAACTCTTCTCTCGGCCTCACAATATCGCGAAATCATGATTTAGTTATCTCCTTAAAATAATTCTTGACTATTCGCTGATACTGCTTAGGAATCTGCTCCTCAAAACTCACGTCAGTAGTCGCCTTAATCTCAGGAGGAGGCACTTCCCTAAAATTCCTTTCAGTAGGATCGCGCACATTGCCAATATCAACGTCGCTCTTCAAAGGATTAAGCTCCAAGTTCAACTGCTCCTGACCAAGCTCGGCAATACTCTTATCGCCCAAAATCTCGCTCAAATTCTGACTTTCCTCATATTCCAACAATTCCTGATTAATATCATACTCCTGAAAAGGCTTAAACTCGTTCAATTCCTTAAGCGTCTCCTGAAGGTCCAAAAATTTGACATTAAAAGCAGAAGAACCAATGATCACAAAAGAAATAACGGCCATAACGGCGATCTCACGAGTAAGCTTTCCAAAATTCAAAAAAGAAGAAGTCCTGATCTCCCTCATCTTCTGCAACACTTCCTGATTCAAAGCCTGAACAATCTCGTTGTCTTCCTTCCAATTATCAGCAACAGTAATCAATTGTTCATTCAGATTAGGGAACTTTGATTCGATCGCAGCAAAATTAACCTCTTTAATGTTGCCATAAGTATGAACTAAAGCATAAGCGGCTGCCGGAATCAAAGCCCACCATGCAGGTAACGTGAGAAGCAAACAGCCCAGCAATAACAGCATGTAAGCGACGAGAGTATCAATAACGCTGTTAAAGAGAACTATCTGGTAAACAGAACTCTTCGCTTCCCTCAACGCAACAGCAATAGGTTTTATGGGCATGTGCACAACGCCTTAGCGGTTAAACACGCATCTTTCTCATCTTTGTAATCATCACGCTTGTTCTCACAAACATTCAACTGAGCGTCAAGCTTATCATTCTCACCAGTCAAAGTATCAATAACATCCTTCTTAGCTTCAAGCTCAACACGAGTGGTCGTCAACAATCCCTCAGTATTCTCAAGCTCACTCTCCAACTGCTCCTTAGAAGTCTCCAATTGCACCTTCTGAGTTTCCAACTGCTCCTTAGTCTCTTTCACTTCCGTAAACCGCTCGCCCAACTGTTCTTCACGCTCTGTTTTCACAGTCAACTCGCTCTTAATTTTGTTCAACAAAGCCTGCTGGGTCTGCAATTCCTTTGAAACAACCTGCAACTGCTGAAGCTTCTGACTATATTCAGTGTTGATTTTTTCGAAATTCATCTGGAAAAACACAGTAGCACCAACAAGAGAAACAGCGCTCAACATAATCAAGAACAACAAAATCATGTTCGCATTCTTAGTAATAAAGCTCATACTCTACCTCACTCTTTCCTCACAAGTCTCCTTATAAATATTTCGACGAGGAACAAGATGACTGCCAGCAAAACAAAAGGCCATCTGACATAGTCCCTTGAATTAATAACACGCTTAGCCCTTGTTTTTGCATGCGCAACAATACCATCAATATCATCAGACTTGAAAACCTTGCCACCAGTCGAGCCAACAATCTTCTCAAGCTCAGGATTCAAACCAACACTCTCAAACTCAGTCTCATAATTAACCGCGAAAACAGCACCGGCAGCCTCCTGGAAGCCAAGCTGGCTGGGAACAATGCTTCCGCTGTAAGTATCCTCGTCAATCTTGTAAAACACAACATTAGGCGCTTCAGGCGGAATCTGGCTCTTAACAGTAATCTCAGCAGGCTCGTCAATCCTCGTATCCTTAACATCAACAAAAGCAGCGCTCTTCCTCTCAGGATCTCCTATTGCCCAGTTCATAGTACGCGCGATAAGCCTTGAATTGCCGCTTCCCAGCAAATCACCAGCCCACTTGCTACCATCATCAACACTAAACGCGGCAACCCTTCCAAGGCCAAGACGCCAAATAGTCAAAGCAGGATCGCCAGTAGAAGTGGTAGCAAGCAATCTTGCAGCACTCTTAGGAGAGACTTGGTTAAAGCCGTACAAAGTAGCATTAGGCTCCAAATTCTCAGTGATAAAGTGATTCTTGTTCAAAATAACCAATTCCATCTGGCCAGTCTGAGCTTCATTCTCATCAACATCACCAAACAAAATGTTCAGTCTTGTTTCTTCAGTAGCCCTGAAGTAAATACCATTGCTCAATTCGGCCAAGTCCATCATAATGGCCTCATCAGTCGTAGGACCAACACCAACAGTGTAAATCTTAATGCCATTATTAGAAGCCAAACGAGCAGCCTCGTAAGCAGTAGCACCGGCTTGCGTTTTACCATCGCTCAAGAGGACAATATTCTTACTTCCACCAACCGTATTCAAAACACTAATTGCTTTCAACAATCCGGCACCAATATTTGTTCCACCGCCCCACTTCAATCTTCCAATCAAATCCTCAATGTCCTTCTTGGCAAACACAGGAGAAGGCTCGCTCAACAAATAAGCCTGAGTGTTAAACGCTATAATTGCAACTCTCGTATCAATTTTCACATCACGCAAAATACCAAGAGTTGCAGCCTTGGAGAAATCAGCAGTGCTCTCAAAACGACCAAAAGCAGCACCCTGCGAGCCAGAAATATCAATGACGACTGCGATAGCCGTGTCACCCTCTTTCTTATCAGGAGAACCAACAAGGACGGGCAGCAAAGTTTCGAATAAGGAATTCTTGTAGCCTCCTTTGTCAAAAGAATTCTCACCGCCGAAAACAACAAGACCATTACCATCAGCAACAAAATCATTAACAACATCAGATGCAGTGCTGAGCTTAGCCGCAGGAATATCATTCACGACAACAGCATAATAATCATTCAAATTCTGAGGCACGCTTGTAGTCGTATCAACAACGTACAACTGCTTCAACAAAGTCTCCATAGGACTGGACTTCTCACTGTAAAACAAAACCTTCGGCTGAGGAACAACCTTAACAGTCTTGTAAAACACGTTATTATTCGGGAAAAAGTCAGGAGAATTAATAGTCGCAACAATCCTGTGAGTTCCCTTAGGCAACTGCCTCGTAAACTGGAAAGCACTCTGAGCAGTAACCTGGTCAAACAAAACCTCTCCGTCTAAAGTAACTTTCAACGGCAACTCCTTAACACTTCCAACCCTGTTAACAACAACAGTAAACGTATTCTCAGCATTCTCCAAAGTCTTCGCAGGACCAAGCACGAGAACGCTTGCGTCATTCTTGACTGGGTTTAACCTAATCGCATTAATCGTCGCGTTCAGCTTAGAAGCATACAAGGCAACATCGCCCAAATCAGCACCACTGTTCACGTTGCCATCAGACAACAACAAAATACTGCTATGAGACTCAAGATTATTCAAAACCGCATCGCCAATGTTAGAAACAGTATCACTTCCAACACTTTTCACTTCAGTATTCATTCTCTTTTCCAACTTTGCAGCCAAAGACTGAGAAACATCCTCAAATATTGCCATGGACGTGCTGTTATCAACCAACAACTGAATGAACGGGTCGCCCTCGATAATCTTCTCACGCTGAACATAAGGCGAAGCGAGCGCGATGCAAACCAGAATAATCAGCACTGAACGCGTAAAATGCAACAAACGCCTCACTTTTCTCTTCTGCAATTTAACAGACAACTCCTCTTTCAATGCAATAAACTCGTGACGTAAAATCCAGAAAATAATAGGGATTAACGGAATAATCAACAACAAAACCCAAGGATACTCCATATGCGCGTACGCCCATCTTAGAATATCAGTAACGCTCATACGTCACCCCTGTATCTAACAAAAAACACTTCAAACACGATGAAAAATAATGCCAACGCCAATAGCCAAACATCCAAGTGGAACTCTCGAGTTTCCTTAACAGGCCTTAACTCATATTCCGTACTCTTAGTGCCCGCAGGCTTTTCCAAATTAACATTAGACTCCAACTCATCAATAAGATTTACTGCAATAACCCTGTCTTCCAGCTCATAAATACCAGACTCATCCAAAATAAGGGCGGCACGCTTCAAAACCCTTGTTGGAGTCTTAATCCGCTGCTCCTCCTCCAAAATCAAAGTCTCTCCTGCCTTCAAGTTCAAATTCCTAACGTCCTGCTGTTCAGTAACGAACTTCATAAGCTCAGTCCAAAAAATCGGATAATGAGGAGAATACTTGAACTCGCTAGCTTCCGGAATTCCAAAATAAACAAGCTTGCCAACACCAACAGACTTAATAGTAATAACGGGAACTTGATTAACAGTTGCAACAACAGTCTGCTCTCCTATTTGGTCAGCGGCCAAAGCAAAATCAGCCTTTCCAAAATCAATATTCTTCGTAAACCTATTCAACTGCTCAACCGTGATGAAGCCACCGTCAGCCCTTCCTGTAATTTTGACAGGAAGCAACCCCTTATAGTCAATCTTAGCACTCTCATCCTGCACGGTAACAACAACAGTCGCGCCATTCTCAGCTTTTTGCAAAACATCCTCAAAAGTGCCTGGCAACAACTGACGCGTATCAATATTACTAATGACAATAACATCAAAATCATCCTTGGAAATAACAGGAGGCTCAGTAACAACCAAGTCCAACTCGCCAGAAGCAAGCAAAGCATTCTTCAAAAAAGTACTCACGTTGTTAGTAATTAACAAAACTTTCGCCTTTCCACCAGAAGGAGCGCTAAGATAGGCGAGATTATCGACCTTCAAATCATCCTGCACTTTCAACTCAATCTTAGTAACTCCGGGAGGAGTCTTAAAAGAAAAAGTTTCAACACCCTTAGACGGAATGGACAACTGCGTCTGCGAAGCACCAACAAGAAGACCGACATTTTGCAGTTCATCAGCATAATTCTTAACATAAACAGTACTCTGCTCATTGCCGGCATCAAGGTCTACAATGCCGATATTTTTTCTTTTAGGGCCAGCAATATTAATGAAATCAACAACCAAACCCTTGCTTTCTAAGACGGCCTTTGCGACATCAGGAATCTGCCCGCCAGTGTTAATGAAATCACTAATCACAACAACCCTTCCTTCGGACAACGCTTCACCAGCAAGAATAATCGCCTCGCCAATATTGGAAGTAGTGGATTTAGGCTGCAAGCCGTTCAAAAATTTAGTAGCTTCCTCGGCACTCGCGTCCTGAAGCGCTAGAAAAGGAATATCCTTAGCAAGAATAATAGTGTTCTTAGAGCCTAAAACCTTCTTGGCCTGCGCAACTTCCAAATCAAACCTTGTTTTCGCGCCCTCCTGCGTTTGCGAGCTAGCACTAACGTCCAAAACAATAACAGTATTAGATGCCGTTACATCATGCTGGTATGTAGTAAAAGGATTCGCAAAAGTCAAAGCTAATCCCAACAACATCAAAAGCTGAATCAAAAAAAGCCAATCATGCGTAATTTGCTTGAGGAAACTCGTTAATTTTCTAGCGCCAGAAGACTTAATGAAAAACATCAAACTAGGAATAGCCATCGGCTTAGGCCTAGGACGGATGAGGTATAGAATGATTAATGGAACTAAAGCTAACAAAGCCCACAATCCACTCGGGTTACCAACACTAATAGGACCTAAACTAACTGGCATACATCACTCTTTACCTAGTATACACTTTACTATATTGATTTAAATAGTTTTGTATCCCAAAAGTATAGAATAAGAATAAAAAATAAATAAAAATTATCCTGTAAACCAGGACCGCATTCTCGCCCAAATGCTCGGAGGCTCAGGCTGAGGGTTCAAGCCAACAAGGTCTTGAGGAGACATCTGCCTGCCACTCACACCGTTCACATTCACATCTGGGATGTTCTGACCGCACAAGCGCTCACAATACTTCAAATCCGCGCCGCACTTGTTAGGGTCGACATTGCTGTCCAAACATTCCTTGTGACGACGCTCGCACAATATTGGGCAATTTGGCTGTTCAGGAGGAACTGGCCGAGGATAACACTGAGTTACGCAATCTTTGACTTTCATACCACAAGATTCGGGGTCAACATTTGCAGCAAGACATTCCTTCTCTATCAAACGGCACCTATCTGGACACGTCTGAGGATTTGAACTGCACTCATCAACGCACCTTTTGCCATCCCTAATGCATTTTTCCTCATTATTGCCTTCATCAATGCATCTCTTCTCATCACGTATGCACTTTTCCCTGCAACGGTCAGGCATCGGCTTCTCACCAGGCCTGCAACCATTCAAACAATCAGAAATCAGGCTTCCACAATCAGAGCCGCCATTCGCAGAACAATCGTAATAAAGCTCTGTACACTTATCCTCGCACTTTGGCGGGCAAGGCTTTTCTTCCGGCTTTCCGCACCTGTCCTGCAAACATTTCTTGTGCACATTCTCACAGCCCGCTCTTATGCCTTCTGCGCTGAATCCTACTGAAGTGTCCAAGCATTTCTTATAAGCGCTATCACAACCCTGCTCGCAAGTCTCAGGAGGCTGTTCAGGCTTGCCGCACTTCTCCTGCATGCACTCATCGTGCAATTTTTCACACGCAGCTCTTATACCTTCTGCGCTGAATCCCGCAGTTGTTTTCAAACATTCATCTAGTTTTCTCCCACAACCCTGCTCGCAATTCTCCGGCTGAGGACTGCAATACTTCTGAATACAATTGTTCAACTCATTAGGATACATCGTCCTGCAGGAACTTTCGCAATTCTGCTTGCAACGATCACGCATGCAACGCAAGAAAACATCAAAATTAAAGCCCGCATATTCGGCGGTCAAAGAAACCTGAGAAGCTAAACGTTTGCATGTCGTCTGACAATCCTCCTGGGGTGCTGGCTGAGGAGCAGGACGACACTTCTCCTCGCAAACCTTCGCACACTCATCAGCAGGACGCTGCCCTGCAATACAATCGCGCTTGCAAACATCATAACAACTGCCAGAAGGCTGAATAGTTGTAGACATAATTTTTGGATTAATCGCCACGGTAGTATACTGTGCGGCAACAGAAACTGCAAATAATAACAGAACGCTAAGAATCAACAATTTTTTCATCACGACACCTCTTTTATTCGTTTCAGCGAAACTTAATTTAAAAACCTTGCTAAAACGCTAAAATTTAAATACCCTTAATAGGGAAAAAATACTATGAGTGGAGACAAAAGCAGAGAAGAGTTCATAGTATACGAAACGCCAATACTAATGAGAGGGGATTGGGAAGACCTGCAAGGACACGCGTGCATTTATGCACGCTGCGGAGAGTTTGAAAAAAGCCATCGAAAAGGGATATTCTACCGTGCAACGTTTTCCCCCAGGGCAATCTTCACCAAATTCGCCCTTGACTTTCTCGTAGAGCCGGAAACAAGACCAATAAGAACATCGGATGACTTTAAAGGGTCCCATGACTTATATTATGCTGGAAGATTTCAAACTGAAGAAGAATGCGAAGACCACGTAGGAAACGCTTTTGAAAACTACAGACAAGAATTACAATACCAAATAGAAGAAAGAATAGCAACAGCAATACAGGACCCGGCAAATTATGCAAACACTCTTTCAGACACCATGAAGGACGCAATAATGCTGAATTTTGTAACACCGCTTGTTGCGGCAAGCAGAGAAAATAAACCAGGCTATGCAAGACAAATACAACTCGCATTCAGAGCATTTGCAAAAGGATACCCTCACAAACAAGACATAGGAGAATTATGCACGGCAATAATATTGGGAAATACAGAGCTCGTAGGAAGCTATCTGAATAAAATCATATCACTCAAAAAAGAAGAATACAGAGTAACAGCAGAAGCGCACAAAAAAATTCTAGAACTAAAAAAAGCAAGTTAACATTTAGGATAAGTGCTGGGCAACATAAACACTTTGCTGATTTTCACAGCAAACCCTCTCTGTTCGGCCATAACCTGTTCAGAAGTCATTACAGCCTCGCCTAAAGCAACAAGCTCGCCTTTCAAACTCAAAACGGCAACAACAGCATCCTTATCAATACCAGATTCCAATTTCACAATTCCAGGAACGTTCAAACTTGCGCCATGACAAACAGTATCAATCGCGCTGTCCTGAATCCAAACCTTTCCCAAATGCTGAACGGCAAACTCAACCGGCTTGATGCAGTGGCGCAAAAACTTCTCATTGCCACTTTCCTTCCAAAAAGCAAAAGCATCCTCCATATCCTGCAAACTAACCCAGTCCTTTTCCGTGAAAGGACCTGCCTTAGTCCTGATCAATTCAGCCATGTGAGCGCCAACCTTCAAACGCCTGCCAACATCATGACAAATCTTTCTCACATAAGTGCCGGCCTGCGAGCCCATCCTGAACAAAACATCCTGGGCATCAATCTCCAAAATGTCAAGATAGTAAACCTCGCGCTCTCTTTCTCTTCTAACAACAGAAGATTTCACTGGAGGCATCTGCATAATCTTGCCAGTGAACTCTTTCAACGCTTTCTCCAATTCTTCACGCTGGACTTCATCATGCAAGTGCATAATGCAAACATATTCCTTGCCGGCTTTCAGCAGTGCCTGCACGACCCTTGTCGCCCTGCCAGTCGCTACAGGCAAAACGCCAGTAACGCCAGGATCCAAGCTGCCGCCATGACCTGCTTTTTCAATATGCAAAATCTTCTGCACGTAAGCAGAACACATGTGAGAAGTAGGACCTTTTGATTTGTTCAGATTAATGACGCCGTATTCGATTAAATCCTGAATTTTTCTTTCATTTGGATTGCAGCCAAACTTAGAATCAGTCTCTGCCTCTCTCTTGACCAGAATTTCGCGCTTTGTTCTCTCAAAAGGCAACAAGCCCATTACTTTTGCTCAACTTTCTTCGCCGGATCTGTCTTAACAGCAGGCTTTTTCTCTGCTGGTATTTCAGCTGGCTTAACTTCAACCTGCTTAGGCACAGGCTTCAATTCTGCCTTGATTTCAGGAGCGCCAGTCACTTTCTCAATAACCTTTTTCACAATGCTCTTCTTTTCTTTTACCTTTCTTTCAATCTTAGCGCCGAACAATTCTGCGCGGACAACATCCTTGTCATCCTTAGAAACATTAACCTTAACCCTTGAAGGAGGATTCTGCATTCCGTGCTTCCAAATCTCCAAGTTCAAATGAGTTCCAAGACGAACATCCTCGCTCTTCATGTGTCTGATTAAGAATTCCTTAACAGTATTCACGGCTTTCTTTGCCCTCCTGTACCTAGGAGCCTTCAACCAGCCTTTCCTCAATGGAATCGTGTAAGTTCTTTCAAGTACCATTTTAAACCTTCAACTTAGTCCTGCGCCAACTGCGCTTAACATGAGTGTGCCTTCCTGGGTGAACTCTCCTTCCCTTGCCGTAAGCTTTCGGTATAGTCCAAAAAGGAGCCCACCTGGTTTGACGCATTCTCTTAATCAAACGCTTCTTTCTTGCAGGATGCTTATGACTTGCCATTTTTTATTGCGCAGGAACTGCGACTTCCTCCTTTTTCTTAGCAACCCTAGGCTTTCTCGGAGTTTTGGGCTTCTTGATTATTTTTTCCTCGCCAGTTGCAGGAGCATCTTCTCTTGCTGCTTCCTTGTGCTCAACTTTTGGAGTTACAGGCAAAACAAGACCTTGCTCTTTCATGATTTGAGAAGAAACAGTTTCTAACAACTGCTGACCTTTAGGAGTGATAATTCTTCCTTTGTGAACTTCTTTCTGAGCCTGCTTTGCAAAACCAGACTTTTCTAACTGCTGCAAAATCTTCCTAATATTACTGCCACCACCAGGATAAACGTGCTCTGGGGCCATGCCCTCATTCTTCCTGCCACCATAAGCATTTCTCAACTTCTGAGTGCCAACAGGACCCAAAATGAAAAGTTTTCTAAGAATAGAAGCACTGCGAACAAACCACCAATCCTCCTGCACGGGAGCACGCTCTCTGCTCATACCAGTCTTAGCATAAGCAGACCAGGCAGGAGCCTTAATTACTGATTCCTTTTTCAGTTCCTCAGCAACACGATTGATTAACAATGTTGCATCAACATCATATATTCCCATAGTTTGTGACCTCGCGGTCTAATTTGGACGTCATCATGAGCGTCCAGAATACTATTTGGTCGAGAAGGGTTATTTATAAAGCTTTCTACGGATACAACTTCTCTATAATATGTGCCAGTTCAGGATGAATCAACTGGTTTTTCTTAACCATATCCCTGACGTCAGGAACACTGAACCATCTGCCACCAGCAACTTCCTCAGGATTAAATTTGAAAGGACCCTCAGAAATGCCCCTGAAGACTTGCAAGAACTTACGCATCTTATAATGATCGTAAGGAGTCTCTTCGAGCAACGTGAGCGGAAGATTAACACCAAGCTCCTCTTTCAACTCCCTCTTCGCAGCCTTTTCATAACTCTCGCCCTTCTGAACATGACCGCCAGCACTAGTAACCCAGTGGCCAGGACAAAACTTCTTCTGCGCACTACGCATCTGCAAGAAAATCTCTCCCTTATCATTAAAAACCAGAACGTGAACAATACGATGATTCAAACGCTTGCTATAAACTTCCTCATAAGGCGCACTGCCAACTACCTTGTTATTCTCATCAACAACGTCCAAAACTTCCTGCACTGCCATTTTCACAAAAATTTAACTTAATTCAAATATATAAATTTTTGCAGTCCGGAAACTTTACGTCTTTTTAGGCGAAAGGTTTATTAATAAGTTATACACTGTATAACTCTATGGCTGAAGTCCACGCACGCGTCAAAAAATGGGGAAACTCCCTTGGAATAGTTCTTCCTAAAGAGATTGTTAATAGCGAGCACCTGAAAGAAAATCAAGAAATAACTGTATGGATTATGAAACCAGTTTTTGCGAAAGACATTTTTGGAATCGCCAAAAGCAAATCCAAAAAACCAACAGCCGCAGTTCTAAAGGAGATTAGAAAAGAAGTATGGTAGACGCTGCATATTTCTTTGACAGTTATGCCATTATTGAGCTTATAGAGGGAAATCCTGCATATCTTCCATATAAACAATCGCGCATGGTGACTACAACACTTAATTTGATAGAAGTTCATTATCATTTACTCAGAAAATTCGGCGAAGCATTCGCAGAAGCATTTTTTAGCTCGCTGATTCAAGCAACAGTCGATTATGTTCCATCAATAACGCGCGCCAATATGATGCGTTATTCCCTGAGGAGCCGAGACGTTTCAACTCCTGACTGTTTAGGGTATATTGTCGCTCAATCAGCAGGTATGAAATTTCTAACAGGCGACAAAGAATTTGAGAAAATGCCTAATGTAGAATTTGTTAAGTAACATTTTTAAACATGCTATCATCACAAAATAATATGCTTAAACTAACACTGCCAGACGGCAAAGTACTCCAATTGCCAGACAAAAGCACAGGAATGCAAACAGCAGAAAGCATAGGCAAAAGATTGGCAAAAGACGCACTGGCAATTGAGGTCGACGGCGAAGTCCGCGACTTAATGAGGCCAATAGAAAAAGACGCTAAGATAAGAATACTGACGTTCTCAGACAAAGGCGGAAAAGACACACTGCGCCACAGCACAGCACACGTTTTCGCACACGCAATCAAAAAACTCTATCCAAACGCAAAACCAACAATCGGACCACCAGTAGAAGAAGGATTCTACTACGACTTTGACGATTTGAAAATAACACCCGACGACTTTTTGAAAATAGAAACAGCAATGCAAGAAATCGTCAACGCAAACCACCCATTTGAACGACACGAGTGGACGTTGGGCGACGTCAAAAAACACGAAGGCAGCAACCCATACAAAATGGAACTCGCAAAAGACTTCCAAGAAAAAGGATGGAAGCTAACAGCATACAAAGACGGTGACTTCATCGACTTATGCGAAGGGCCGCACGTGCCAAGCACGGGATACATAAAAGCGTTCAAACTAACAAAAATGGCATCAGCGCACTGGAAAGGAGACCAGAAAAACAAACAGTTGACGAGAATCTACGGAATTTCATTCCAAAGCACAAAAGAATTGCATGATTATGAGACGTTACTGACAGAAGTAGAAAAACGAGACCACAGAAAAATCGGACAAGAACTAGAACTATTCATGACGCACGAATGGAGTCCGGGTTCGCCATTCTTACTGCCAAAAGGAACAATAATTTACAACGAGCTTCAAGCGTTTATCCGCGAAGAATATTGGAAAAGAGGATATCAGGAAGTAATAACTCCACAAATGTTCAACAAAGCACTATGGGAACAATCAGGACACTGGGCGCACTACAAAGAAAACATGTTCGTAATGGACGTAGACGATGAAGAGTTTTCTCTAAAACCAATGAACTGCCCATCACACGTCTTAATCTTCAAATCAAAAACAAGAAGTTACCGAGACTTGCCATTACGAATAGCAGACTTTTGTTTCCTGCACAGAAACGAAGTACGCGGAACACTCGGCGGAATGACAAGAGTGCGCAAACTATCACAAGACGACGCGCACATATTCTGCACGTCAGAACAAATTAAAGAAGAAATCAAAGGAGTATTATCATTTGTCAAATACGTCTACGAGGATGTTTTCAAGTTCAGCTATCATGTCAAACTATCAACAAAACCAGAAAAAGCAATGGGCGCTCCAGACCTCTGGGAAAAAGCAGAACAATCATTAGCAAGCGCGCTCAACGAGCTAAAAATAAAATACGAAGTCAAACAAGGAGAAGGAGCATTCTACGGGCCAAAAATAGACATCGACGTCAAAGATGCACTAGGAAGAGACTGGCAGTTAGCAACAGTACAACTAGACTTCCAAATGCCGCTGCGCATGGGAGCAGAATACGACGGAGAAGACAACACAAAACACAATTGTGTCATGATACACAGAGCAATACTTGGCTCACTAGAAAGATTCATCGCAGTAATGACAGAACATTATGCCGGCAAATTCCCGTTATGGTTATCACCAGAACAAGTAAGAATACTATCAATAGCAGACCGTTTCAACAAAGACGCACAAGAATTAGTAGACCTGCTGCGCTCGCAAAAAATTCGCGCAACACTCGACGCGACAGCAGAAACAATCAACAAAAAAGTACGCAATGCGCAACTCGACCAAGTCAACTATATATTAGTCTTCGGCGAAAAAGAACAACAAGGCGCACTACAAATCAGAACAAGAGACAATAAAGTATATGGTCCTGTAAAAACCGAACAATTCATGAAAGACATACTCAAAGAAATAACAGAAAAGAGATAGTTTAAATACGATGCTTCTTTTATAATAATGATGCATAAAAGAGGACAAACAAGTATTGCGCTAGTACTTCTCGGAATTATTGCGATTGTCGCTTTAATCGGTCTTATTCTCCTCGTCAAGAAAACGCCAAGCGGAGCGCTATACGGCGGACAAATATTACGAGCCGGACCTTTTAATTGGGACAACGTATTTGGCTTCGCGCCGAATTTAGAAGCAGCAGAAAGCTGGTGCCCCTACCACACAATACAAGATGGAGGATTCCTCGACGTAGTGCAAATGGAGGGCGGAGGACAATATAACTGTTTCGCAGTACCACTAGACGCAGTGCCAGAACTGTACCAATCATACGCATATCGAAGACCAATAGCGTGCTTCACAGAAGGAACATTGACAATACCGCCATACATACAATCACAACTGCCAATAGTATGCAGCCCGCCAGAAGGAATATACAACCCATTCCCCAACCAATAGAGAATTTCACAATAGATAACTTTAAATACACTTTTATTATATCAAAGAAAAAGATTACAATAGCTATCAAAAAGGAGGTAGCCCAATGAAAAGAGGAAATGT
>CAZDUA010000018.1:0-9121 GCA_964508495.1 uncultured Methanosarcinales archaeon
CTCGCACTTCTTTGGGCAACAGGCATCAAAGGCAGCTGAAGCATCAGGCCGAACAATGTTTGAAAACTCAGCTTCAAACTGATTACAATCGTACTCTTTTGAAACTGTGCTTGATTCAGACCGCTCAACTGGGCAAGGCGACTGTGTTTCAACCCACTCAGTTGTCGTTCTGATAATCTTGGAAGAATCGCACTCCCAATTTTCCTCTTTCTTCGGAACTTTAGAACAAGATGGAGCAGGAACTGATGTAATTGGAGTTGGAACTATTACCGGACAATTAACAGACCATTGCGGAGCGTCTTTGCAGTCCTTGAACAAAGAAACTTCTGTACTGCAAATTTCAGGAATTACATTATCAACTAAGGCGCCATCGCACCAGCAACAGCCGGTCTGCTGATATCCAATATTTGTGCCACCGCCAGTTGGAATGCGAGTAGTTGGAGTTGGTGTTTCGTCCGGCGTTGTCGGAGTTGGAGTGGAAGTTGGAGTTGAGGTCGGAGTAGACGTAGGAGTGTTTGTCGGAGTACTTGTTGGTGTTGAAGTCGGAGTTTCGGTCGGAGTAGATGTTGGCGTAGAAGTTGGAGTTGCGGTTGGAATAACACCACAGCCTGTACAATCATCATAACACGTTTCACCTGGAGAGCCGCACGCAGAGCCTGGAGGGTCACATATCTCGCCTGAGTCAACAACGCCATTTCCGCAATAATCGCACGCGTCACAATCATAATTGCAATAAAGACCAGCAGCACAACCGCCTCCATAACCAGGAGGATCACAGGCTTCGCCTGCCTCTACAATGCTGTTGCCACACGTGCCGCTAGGCAATGTCTGAGCGCCAGTAATACTTGCCGCTGACGGATGGAATAATCCAGAAATCCAATCAGACAAAGTTTCAAAAAAACCTTTTTGCGGCGCGGGAACAGGATAAGCAGCAGCAAGAGTAACACCTAATATAATGATGGTAAGAATAATGGAAGCTGTACCAACAATCTTATCTTTGTTCACTGTTAATCACTCTTTTTACAGGTTATTCTAATATCAAACATATAAAGACTGTGCTTAAAAACATTATGGTAGGATTTCCGTGATATTTATTAATGACTTCTCAATACCGATTGTTATGCAAGCAATAATACTAGCTGCAGGAAGAGGAACACGCTTACAACCACTCACAGACACAACACCAAAAGCAATGCTGCCAATCAATGGAAAGCCAATGCTGCAGATAATTCTAGAACAAGTTAAAACAGTCGGAGTAACTGAAGTTGTCATCATTGTCAACTATTTGAAAGACCACATCAAAACTTACTTTGGAGATGGCTCAAAAATGGGGCTGAAAATAACTTATGTAGAACAGCCCGAACTTAAAGGGTCAGCAGATGCTATCGCGCGCGCGGAAAAACACATCACCGACAAAAGATTCCTAGTGATTGCGTGCGACTCGCTATTTGAAACGCACCTTCTCAAGCACCTTGTTAAGCACACTTCGCCAGGTGTTTTTACATGCACAGAAGTTGAAGACGGCAGAAGATACGGCATACTGATGACGGAAGGCAAAAGAGTTGTCAAAATCATAGAAAAACCTGAAAACCCGCCAACCAACCTTGCAAATTTAAGCGTCTACATTTTGCCAATAGAAATATTCAAAGCGTGCAGAGAAGTAAAGCAGGGACTGAAAGGAGAATACTGGCTGCCAGAAGCCATCCAAATGCTTATTGACCAAGGAATCGAGTTTGAATACGAAATTTGCAGCCACATTCTCGACATAGGAACACACGAACAACTGGCAGAAGCACAAGTATTGGCAAAAAAATTAGGATTGTAACTTCCAGCCGATAATATTTATATATTAACGCTACGGCAATTTGATAATGCTGAAATACCTATTGATTCTTTTGCTGCTTGCAGGACTAGCATCTGCACATTCAAGCCCAGCAGTAATTCACATGACAGAAAACGGCTTCAGCCCAGAAAGGCTTGAAATAACACAAGGACAAACCGTTGAATTTGAAAATGTCGGAACAGAACCCTACTGGCCGGCATCAAACATACACCCAACGCACGAAATTTATTCTGAATTTGACCCAAAAGCTGCTGTCCCACCAGGAGAAACGTGGAAGTTTACGTTCAACAAACCAGGATTATGGCGATGCCACGACCACTTAAACCCAGAATTTACATGCACTATCAGAGTTGTTGAAGCAACAGGATTTATTGCTTCAGTTAAACAATTTTTCAACGGCATCATAACCGGCATGTTTGGAACTGAACAAGACCGCCACAAGTACAACGAATCAATCACCGAAACTGATGAACGCCTATTTTCTGACGACGACCAATTATATTCCTACATCAAGAAATTTGGAGTAAAGCCCACTATCATTCATTTGAACAGCTTGGACTCAAAACTGGGCGACTGCCACCAAACAGCACACCACGCAGGCAGGCTCGCTTTTGAACTGCTAGGAAATGAGGTATTCAAGGATTGCAGCATTGAATGCCACTCGGGCTGCTATCACGGCGCCATCGAATCATTTTTCAAACAACACGGCACAACTAACATTCCCTCAACATTAAATATAATCTGCGGTGAAAATTTGAACGAGTTTGCCGCACACCAGTGCTTCCACGGAATAGGACACGGATTAACTGCATTCTTTGATTATGAAATATACAACGCGCTGGAATTATGCGACCAATTAAACAGAGGACAGCGGTCGTGTTACAGCGGAGTCTTTATGGAAAACATTGTAGGCTCGTTGGCTGAAGGCCACAAGACAAAATACCTCAATGATGACCCGCAATACCCCTGCAGTGCAATTGATGACAAGTATAAAACTGAATGTTATTTCTTCCAAACTGCGCGCATGAAAGAACTGCTCAAAGGAAACTACACACTAATTTCAAAAGCCTGCTCAGAAGCCCCAGAAGCATACCAATTATTCTGCTTTGAAAGCATGGGCCGCGACATCAGCGGAGACAATAATGAAAACCCTGAAAAATCAATTGCACTCTGCCAAAATGCACCCCCTGGAGAACACCGCATCAGCTGCCTCAAAGGCGCAGTGCAAGACACACTATGGGACCCAACAGGCCAAGACAATGCAATGCACTTCTGCCATTTACTCACAGACCCAGAAGAGAAAATCGTGTGCTACGAGACGATTTTTTACCGCGCCACTATGATTTTCACACAAGAAGGTTTGAAAACATTCTGCTTTAAGGCAGAAGAATTATACCAGCGCGACTGCCTGGCCATGCAAAGCAGTATTTCCTGAATAGTTTAATACAAAAGAAAGTTTAATCCTCAGCCATTTTAGGCAGAACAAACCACGCAAAACCTGCGACAAGAATAATCAAAGCCCAGAACAAGCGCCACGTGATAATTCTAATCCCGACAGCAATGAGCAATAGAATACAAACAATCACGCCTGCAAGACCGAGTGCTTTTTTCAGAGTCCACTTCATTTTGCCTTGTTAACTGCAGCGATTGCAACTTCAATCTGCTTGGAATCAGGCTTTCTAGTTGTAAGTTTTTGCGTCCAAATGCCCGGATACGTCAGCCATTTCAGCCAGCTATACTTTGCGCTAAACTTCAACAGTTCGTATGAAATGCCTGCAATTGCAGGAATAAGAAATACTCTGGCAGGAATGTTGTAATACCAATGCTCTGAACGAACCAAAGAAAAAACAACAATGCTGACTGCTACCACAAAAATCAGCAAACTCGTGCCGCAGCGCGGGTGCTCTGGAGGAAACTTCTTCACGTTATTGACTTTCAATGCAAGTTTGTGCTCGTAACAATGCACTGCCATATGCTCAGCACCGTGATACTGGAACATCCGTCTGACATCTGCCATGAAACCAATGGCAAATAAGTAAGCCAGAAAAACGAGCAGGCGGATAATACCGTCAACAAAGCCAAATCTGACAGTATGAGGATCATAAAAGAATTTTGCCGCATAATATGGCAAGAGAACGAATAAGCCAATTGTGAACAAAATCGCAAGACCAAAAGTAATTATCCACTCTGTCGGGCCAAGCTCTTCCTCTTCGCCCTGCTGGTTGGCGCTCCAAGTTAGAGCTTTAATGCCGACAACCATCATCTCCCCCAGGTGAATGATGCCGCGAATGAACGGAAGATTGAGAATTTTATAGCGCTGAGTGGCTGAAACAAATTTATTCTTCTTTGTCTTTATTTTCTTGTTTGGCAAGCGAACTGCTATTGAAATATTATCAGGGGCTTTAATCATCACACCTTCAATCAACGCTTGTCCGCCCAATGGCTTCAATTTCGTCATATCTCCACACTGCTCCCTGGTTCAAGTATTTTAACTGGAACGTTCGCAAGCTCACTGAATAAATCCGCATCATCCCTTGTGCCGACAACACCGCCCCAATGAATTGGAATAGCTAATTTTGGCTCAATTAAAGATGCGTTCTTAGCCGCTTCCCTTGGAGCAGCAGTATAAGTTCCGCCAACAGCGATTAACAAAGCGTCTGGACGCATAGCTGCCAAGTTTGGCATGTAATCAGAATCGGCCATGAAATATACAATTTTATTTTCCGCAAGAACAGTAAAACCAATCGCGCCTTCTGTCTCTGCATGACGGGCAAAATCAACATGAGGATTTGCAACCGGCATTCCAACAACCTCAACACCCTCGAACTTCCTGCTCTCGCCAACATGAAGAACACCAGAAGGATAAATCTGGCTGGCTACTTCAGGAGTGCCAAGAACGTGCGTGTGGTCGCTTGAAGCACGACGAACTTTCGCAATACTGCAATGGTCAAAATGAAAACGAGAAATAAGAATCAACGTACCCGGAGTGTACCACTCATCAGAACCCGCGTATGGGTCTATATAGATTACTTGACTGCCTGTTTCAATTTTAACAGAAGAATGACCTAACCACGTCAGACGCATACGCAAAGAAGAATTTAAGCATTTATAAACGTTTGTGCTCATTCTGAAAATGAGTAAATGTTATCATGATGATCATAATATCTGAAGATTATTAAGTCGCCCTCAAACCTAAATAAAAGAACAAAGCTTGAATGAACATGGACTCTTTTGTATTTTTGAAGAGGAGCTTTCAGGTTTTTGTAGTGATTAATGTCTTCACACTTAGCGATTTCTTCAATTTTGTTCAGAATAGCATCACGCTGCTTTTTATCTCGCTTGGCGAGTTTTAATAGAATTTTATCCAGATCTGGATGAACCTCATACTCACGCATATCTCTTTCTCAACTCATCCACAGACTTGAACCTGATGCCCTTAAGATGCTCAGTTTTCCTCATTTTCTCAACGAAATCCGGACGCAGCTCAGGCTCCATATGTTCTTTCATGTAGACCGTTACAACCAGAGCTATAGCCTCGGCTTTGTTCTTCAGTTTGTGCTGCGCCTTGACTATGTTTAAAGTCTGGTTTATTTCATCCGGAATATCAAGCAATGCTTTCATTTTTTCACTTTGTTAATAGTTGTTAATAACTGTTAATAGTTGTTAATATTTAAAGGTTTCTACTTGTACCCGCGCAGTACCCGCCATTCGATCAACCACTTCAGAATTCCTGGAAAGATGCCTGTAATCACCCAATTGTTTGGCAGGGTCATAATGCCGGTCCAATCGCCCAAACTGATAACTAATGGAGCGCTTCGCGGCTTGTGCGTGATTAAAGACTGGCTGTTTTGCAAACGGTCAAGATTTTTTACGATAAGATGCGCGTGACGCTCTGCGTTTTGCGCGGTTTTCTCTTCCTGCACGCTGTTGATATCGCCGCCAACAAAAATGTTCGGATAACCTTCCAACTGCAGAAACTCATTTACTTTCAACGCTTTTCTTTCTGTAAAAATAGAATCTAGAAAACCCTGCATGAACCACGGATTGCACTTAATGCCTGCACACCAGATCGCTGATTCGGCATCAATCTTCCTGCCTTTATCAGTTATGAATGTGTTTCCTTTGTGGTCAACCACTTTCTCGCCAAAGATTATCTGTGCGCCGTGCTTTTTAAGAAACTTTCTGGCATAATTCGACGCTTTTATTGGATTGCGCTCAAGCAAACGGTCATGCGAATGCACAATAACAAGACGCTTGCCTTTTGTTTTTTTCACAAGCTCTCCTGCAATTTCAGTGCCAATCAAGCCTCCGCCGATGATAAGGATGTGTTCCTGCGAAATGATTTTTGCGCCCATGTGCGCGGCTTCAATACCTGATTTCAAGACGCAAACGTTTTCCTTGTTCTCAAGGAATACGGGATAATCAATGCCGGAAGAGATAATAAGATAGTCAAAAGTTATTTTTTCATTGTCAACTTCCACAAATTCAGGCGTTACTTGGTTTAGTTTTCCTGTGATGATTCTCGTGTTCTTCAGAAAATGACTGAATGGAACAGTAATTTTCTTAAAATAACCGCTGTTGAAAATTACTTTATGAATGCTTGGAGTGTATTCAAAATAGTCCTTTTTATCAATGAGAACAACTTCTGTGTTTTTTCTCTTGTCCAAGAGTTTTGCAGCTAATGCACCGCAAAAACCGCCTCCGAGAATGACAACCTTCATAAAAAAAAGAAAAAGAAAATCTGTTTAAAAAACTAATCTTTGCTGAGCGCCCAGTTTCCAGCGCCTGACAGCCAAAGCGAGGCAAGGCCGGACAAAATGCTCACTCCAGTCATTACCTGGTCCGTGGTTGAGATAACTACAATCATCACAACTGCCAACGGTATTGCTGTCCACTTGACTTTGAAGCCCAGCAATACTGATGCGCCACAGAGAAGCTCTACCGCTATCAACAGCCACGCCCAGAAAGTCGGACCTGGAAAGCCCATATTGTCAAGCATTCCGACAACCATTGACGGGTTCAATAACTTCATGATGCCAGTGTATACAAAGATTCCACCAACACCCAATCTTAGCACAAATGGTGCATATTCTTTCATTAAAACCACCTCAGAAATTGCTTGTTATTGAGAGTTAATAAAGATTATTGAAGCGTAAAATAGGCTTCGCTTCCATTCACGAGGGGCTTTAACGCCCAGCCTGTCGGAAACTTGCTAAAGTTATATATCGAAACCCCAAATTTCCGAGCACCTAGGAAAGCTTTGCTTTCCAATGCCTCGAGCTCCCCGACGTTAATAAAGATTATTGCGATAAACTATGCTTTTTCCATCTGCTTAAAGACATGCGCTGCAGCAATAACGCTTAGAGGAATAGTCACTATAACACCAATTCCAAGGGCAATAACGCCTAACAAATTTATTCCGAGCAAAGCCAAAGCCAAAACTATAAGCCTTCCTTTCACGCCTTCCGTCAGCGCAGAACTTTTTCTTAAAGCTGCAAAAGGCCACAAACGCTCTTTCACGATAACAAACGGATAAAAGCCAAACTGAACTGCCCAAATAACACCTGGAATTACAAATAACGCAAGACCGAATGTTACGATAATCACGTACAAAACTGCCGCAATTATGTACTTTAATAATAACGAAAAGCAAGAGAACAATTCCTTAAACTCAGGAGGTTTACCTTCAACAACATCAATTGCGAGCTTGATGAAACCAAGGCTTATTCCGCTGATAAGAAGACTTAGTACAACTCGCGTCCCGATTGCACGTGCGCTTATGGACATGAAAGAAAGCGCGGTGAAAAGCAAAAAGATGGCAATAAAAAACCAAATATGAGATTTAACCGCATTCCAGCCAGCCTCAATCGCCTCGCCGACAATTACTTTTTTGTGAGAATGATCTTTTTCCGGCTCTTCCTGTTCATCAGGCACTTCAATCTGAACTTCAGGCACTTCCTGCACTTCTACTGGCGCTTCAATTTCTTCAGGCATTACTTCCTTGACTTCAATTCTTTTCTTAAAAGGCTGCGGAGGAAGCTCACGCACCGCCATAGGCTCTATAGTTTGAACTTTAGGCTTCTCTTTTTTCTTTGAAGCGTTATGCAGCCTTTTGATACTTGCTTTAGCCTCTGCTTTAGTCACCTTCTTTTTCTTAGGCATACTGGTTTTCAAGAGGTAGTCATTTATAAAGCTAATGAACGTTTTTCCTTACAAAGAAAGATTTATATTCTACAGAATATGCTTTATTCGTTATGAAACAAGTTGGTTTAGTTCATCAGTAATGCAGTTTCTCCTAGTTATCTTTATAAACAAATAACGACCAAAGATAACACTATGCAGTTCCAACGCATAAAAGGGGCAGAGGACTTTTATCCAGCCGAGCAAGCAATACGCGAAGCGATATACAACAAACTGGAAGAACAATCAAAGAAATTTGGATTCCAGCGCGTGGATATGCCAGTGATTGAAACAATAAAACTGCTCACTGCCAAAAGCGGCGAAGAAGTCAAACAACAAATCTTTGTTCTAGAACAAAAAGGCTCAGAAGAATTAGGATTAAGATTTGATTTAACAGTACCAATGACGCGAATGTTTGTTACAAAACAAAAAGAACTGCAAAAACCAGTCAAATGGTTTTCAATCAACAAAATGTGGAGATACGAAGCACCGCAGGCAGGCAGACAAAGAGAGTTCTCACAATTGTCAGCAGAATTGTTTGGGTCTGACAAACCAGAAGCAGACGCGCAATGCATTAATTTGATAATTTCTTGTTTGAACAGTCTTGGACTGACAGACAAAGACTTCACAATACGCATTAACAACAGAAAATTACTGGAAGGATTATTACTGGAAGTAGTTTCACAGGACAAACTGCCCGACGTTGTTAGAATTGTCGATAAATCAAGCAAGATTGGCGAGATAGAATTTGCACAGGAACTCAAAAAACTGGGAATTGACCTGCAAAAAATAGAAGTCATCAAAAAAATAACAAAATGCCAAGGCAGCCCAAGCATTCTAAATTCCATAAAGAGCGAACTCAAACCAAACGCACTCGCAATGGAAGGACTAACTGAACTTGAAGGAACGCTGGCGCTTGTGGACAAGAAATATATTACGGTAAACTTAAGCATTGCACGCGGACTTGCATATTACACCGGCAATGTCTACGAATGTTTTGACAAAGAAGGAAAGTATAGATCTCTTGCAGGCGGCGGAAGATACGACCAGCTCGTGCAATTATTAGGAGGCGAGCCAACACCCGCGACAGGATTCGCA
>CAZDUA010000019.1:0-12656 GCA_964508495.1 uncultured Methanosarcinales archaeon
AACAATGCTCAAAGCAGCATTCTACCTGCCAATAGCGCTCGGACTCGCGTCAATCACTTTAATCTTCTTCTTAACGCTAAAAATATTCAAAGACAATGAAACCGCGTTTTTCTCAGCACTCCTGTTTTCCGTTCACCCATACTTCTTCAGACAAAACATGGCAGGATTCACAGACACAACCACCCTGATAATGCCATTATCGCTCGCGTTCTTCCTCAGCATACTCTGGATAATAGAAGGAAGCAAGCTGCAAAGAAACATCGCGGTAATTGGCGCAATAGCAGCCCTAACAGCACTAAAATACACGTGGAACGGCTGGTTTTTCGTTATCGCCGTTGCCGGCCCGTTCTGCATAGCATTAGCAATTTTCCACTCATTAAACCTGAAAAAGAACAAAACACCAGCACTCGCAGGCATCTGTCTTGCGGCAGCAGGCATTGCATACTGGCTCTACAAAAACGGGTACGTTGAAAAAACACTGGCAAAATTACAATTCACGCAATTAGGGCTGCAGGAAACAGTCAAAGAGCTCACCCGTCCAACATTCGCTGAACTGACTAAAGCAATCGGAGACCCGCTGTTCGGACTGCTATTACTGACAGCGGCAATCTGGATGCTCATAAGAATTGTGAAAAGAAAAGCATCCTGGCAGGAAATTTTCCTTTTCATCTGGCTTGTAACTTTATCCATCCCTGCGCTCAGAATACTCCGCTTCATCCTTTTCGTAACACCTCCAGCAACAATACTCGCCGGATGGATGCTCAGAAAAACAGCATACGGTCTAGAACAACTCATTAGCAGCCTTAACGTGGCGTCCCTCAGGACAGCATCACTCCTCTCACTTATAATTCTGCCAGCCATAGTTGGCGCAACAATGATTGATGTGACAAAAATTCCGCTATCTCCCATGAACTCTGCCATCGCAGAAACAAGCGAGTGGTTCAAAGAAAATACAGGCACTGATGCACTAATCAACACATGGTGGGACTACGGCTACGTTTGGCAACATGCGGCACGAAGACAGACAGTATTGGACGCGACACCAAGCACTGCAGCCCACTGGATGGCACGAGCATTGCTGACAACAAACGAAACATACGCGCTGAACATATTGCGAATGCTCGACTGCAGCAACAAAAAAGCGCACTCAACATACGCTGAGAAATTCGGCAATACCTCAATGCTCGAAAAAGTGCTGCAACAGAACAGAGAGGACGCTGAACAGACACTTGCTGATGAAAGTGCTGAACTCATAAACCTAACTCACTGCGAACCTAAAGAAGCATACTTTATCGTCGACCAGAACATGATAGACATCGCCCTTACAATAGAAGCAATATCATTATGGGACCAGGAAATTGGAATCGGCATTCCCGACAACAAAATCTCAACAGTCAACACATGCGCGAAAATAAACGAAACAGTGCTTGAATGTTCAGGATACACTGTTGACTTAGAAAATCTAAATGCAACACGCAACGGCAAAAAACCCCACAGCCTCGAACTCTTCCAAGAAGGAAACCACACGAGCAAAACATACTCGGAAGGAGAACTATCCCTTGCAGTCTATAAAGATGATAGCAACTTTTACCGCTCACTGTTAATGACGCCAGAATTAGCCCGCTCAATGCTCATACGATTATTTGCCGAGGACGATTTTGACCAATTCGAAATCGCCTACCGCGCGTACAAACCAAAACGAACAATGACCTGGAAAATCAGCTGGAATACAAATCAAGAAGACTCGTTATCATCTGAGCACGAGAAAAATGAGCTTTCACCCTCTCAAGACCAGCTTTCCCAACTTTTGAACACAACGATTTATTCTGAAACGAATTCATAGCGTTAACCAAAGAGTTAACATCAGCAGGCGGGACTAAAATTCCAGACTTGTTCACAAAATCGACACCAGTATTCAATCTCGTGCTGATAACAGGCTTGCCACAAGCCATAGCCTCCAACTGCACAATACCAAACGCCTCAGCCCTCGTCGTAGAAGGAAGAACAAACACGTCGCAAGCATGATAAAAATTAACCAAGTCCTCATCAGAAACTTTCGTGAAAAAATGAACTCTGTCGTTAGCAATGGAGCGCAAATTAGCCAGTAAAGAACCATTGCCCACAATAAACAAAGTGCCATCAACCTCACGCATTGCCTTAATCAAAAAACGCAAGCCCTTATACCTAACAAGCCGGCCAACAAACAAGAAAAAAGGACTTTTGCCCAGACTCCTTAACTCTTTAACACGACTTTTGTCAAACTTCTTGAACTTATTAACATCAACACCATACGGAATAATTGCAATTTTGTCCTTAAAGTCCCTCAAGATAGGAGAACTATCCGCGTATTCCTTAGAAAAAACAACAATCTTCTCAGCCATACGCAAAACCTTCCGCTGAATAGGCAGAACAATAGAAGAGCCAAACTTCTTAACAACATCAGCATGATAAGTAACAACCAACCGTTTAGGCTTTGAGAGCAGGCAGCAAAACTCGGCCCAAGGATTAGGCATGTGCAAATGAACAACATCAAACTTGTTATTTTTCAAAAAAGAAAGCAGTGAAGGACTAACAGGATGCCTGAAAGGCAGTTTAGAAAGACGAACAACACGCACGCCATTAACAATCTCAACCGAGCCATTTCCAGAAACAACACAAGTCACGTCTACTCTCTTAGCCAACCCCTCGCAAACGTCCCTAACATAAGTCTCAACACCACCTCTGACAGGCGGATAAAACTTGCCGACGTGAAGAACCTTCATAATCGACGATATTCGGAAAAAGCTTTTAAGCATTGCTGTAAAACACCGAATAATGGGGGCAGCGCTATTAAAAGAGCTCGAAGAGCAGATAAACCTAGAAGACAGCAAGTACAAGTACCTCTCCGTTTTTAACTTCAAATTCCATAAGAAAAGATACCTGCTAGACCTGAAGATAATAAGTAAAATATTCAAAAAAGGGAAAATCCTTGACTTAGGAGCATCCCCGTTTCACGAAACATTTCTACTAAAAAAACTCGGATACGATATAACAGGAGTTGACTTCAATCAAGACAGATACAAGACGTTTGTGGAGAACAACAAGTTAGAAATCATAAAAACAGACATTGAAAAAGACAGATTGCCAATCAAAGACGAAACCTTCGACTTGATATTGATGAATGAAGTCATAGAACACCTTACAAATCCGATACACGCACTCCTGGAAGCTAACAGAATTCTCAAAAAAGACGGAAAAATAATGCTCACCACGCCAAACATATATTATTTCTCAAGAGTAATCAAATACCTAATGGGCAAGGGAGCCCTGGCAAGCGCTTACGGAGAATTCGCAAAAAAATATTCAGTATCAACATTCGGACACATAAGAGAATACACAAATGCCGAAATAAAAGAACTGCTAACAAATACGAACTACAAAATAATCAAAAAATGGTACAGAAAAGACACTGCTCCCATTACGCCATTACGCGTAATAATAAGAACAATAACTTACATGCTGCCATTTCTAAGACCATACCAAGTATTTATAGCCGAAAAAGATGACAGGCACGAGGAATGCCTGCAAAAACTCAAAAACCCTCCAAAACTTCCCAAAGTAGATTAACCTGCAAGACCTCTCAACAAGCCAAACCGGAAACTATTCTTCGCAAACATCGCGAAATAAAAGTTGCAAACGTGCTGAGAACGAACAGCCTTGCCAATGTAAAAACCAAACATTCCAAATAAAACCAAAGATTTTGTCAAAAACATAAAAGGAAGCCTGAAAACCTTCAGCAAAGGAAGCAAACGCAAAAATGTCGGGGCAGGAAAATACTTCTCAATAAATTCGCGCCCGTGCTTCCTGAAAATCAAAGCTTTCTCCCTGCCCTGCTGTGAAATAACGCTTCCATACGTCCAAAAAGGACTATCATTTGCGTGCCAGACAACAGATTTGGGAAGAAAAGAAAGTTTGCCGTCTTTTTCCATAAAACGCGCGCCAAGCTCAAACTCACACATTATAGGAATATACGACGACAAACCGCCAAGCTCCAAGAAAGTCTTTTTGCGCATTGCGGAATTATGAAAATCAAAAAAAGACTTGACGGTGCCGAGCTTTTTCAGATTATCAACAACATCCAAACGCTTACTCTCCTGCGCCCTGCCCATAAAAGTAGAAGCAGGAATAGTGTTCACAGCGCCCATCGCAGCCTGAACTTTAGAAGATTTAAACAAATCAACATACATCTTCACCCATTTCCTATGCGCAATACAGTGTGACTCGATAAAACATAAAACCTCGCCCTTAGACTTCTTAACTGCTTTATTGATAATTTCAGCACGATTTCCACCAGGCACGTGAATCATCTTAAAATGCAGATATTGCTTCTCAAAATCCTTAAGCATTGTCTCATGCTCGGGAGTGAAAACGTTCACAGACGCGAGAAAAACCTCATAATCATCAAAATCCTGATTGCACAACATTTGAACAACAGGCAGACGCAAGCCCTGCTCGTTAACATCAGAAATAATGACAGACGCCTTCATTTCAACCCCTTCAACATACCCTGACGCAAACAGTTCGCAGCATAACCGCGGAAACAAGACTCGGACAAGCGAGGCGATAATTTCTCAAAGCCGTACATTCCAAACAGTTGAGCAGTCTTGAAAACCTGAGCAGCGCACATGCAAGGCACTCTTGATGCGCGCAAAAACGGAAGCAGTTGAACAAAACGAGGGCTGGGAAAATATCTTTCCATAAACTCCTGGCCGTGCTTTGATAAAATCATTGTCCTGTCAATTCCCTGGCGCTTCACTATGAAGTCATAGCTCGAGAGATTGCGATTGTTAAAGTGCCAGACCTTTTCGTCAGGCACCCTATATATGGGAATTCCCTTCTGGTGCAAACGTGCTCCAAGCTCAAACTCAGCCATTGCAGGCATCTCCTCAGAGAAACCATTCATGTCAAAAAAACAGTCGCGTGTAATACATGAAGCATGCAAGTCGAAAAAAGAGTCATAAATCTTATCAGAAGCCAGCTTCTGGATTATTCTATATCTCTGGCGCCATACCAGTTTTGAAACCATAATGTTGCTTGGAACTTCCTTGATCTCAATAAATGCCGCCTTGAACATCTTGCGCTGATGCCTATCAAGATATCGCTTAAGCCAATTCCTATCCGCAATGCAATGAGACTCTGCGAAAAACAACAATTTGCCATCAGACTTGCCAACAGCCTGATTCAGAGACGCGCTCCTGTCACCGCTGACCTTAACAGTTCTAAAATAAGGATACTGCTCCTTAAAATGTTTCAGAATAACATGCTCTTCTTTTGAGACTTTTCCAAAAAGAGGGAGAATAACTTCGTAATCATTAACAGTCTGCGTGCACAACGCCTGAATTGATGGCAACAGAACGCCCTGAGGCTCAAGATTTGGAACAATAATACTCGCTTTCACTTAACCACTCCCCTGTAAACGTCAACAATTCCGTCAATCATCCGCCTCTGAGTAAAAAGCTTTGCCCTTTCCAAGCCCCTCTTCACCAGCACATCATATATGTTGGAATCAAGAGCTTCCAAAATACCATCTGCAATACTATGAACGTCATACGGGTCGACCAGAACGGCAGCATCACCGCAAACTTCAGGCAAAGAAGAATTATTAGAAGCCACAACAGGAGTGCCGTACGCCATAGCTTCCAAAACCGGCAGGCCAAAACCCTCATAAAAAGAAGGCCAGACAAACAATTTTGCATTTTTGTAAAGGAAAACCGTCTCAGCATCAGACACGTAACCCCTGAAAATGACGTCATCCTGCAATCTTAACTTTTTAACAAGAGAAAAAATAGAATTGTACTTCCAACCTTTCCCACCAGCAATAACTAACTTGTACTTGAAACCTCTGGCTTTCAACAAAGCAAAAGCCCTGATAATTCCCTCAACATTCTTCCTCGGCTCCAAAGTTCCAAGATACAAAATAAACGGTTCTTTTTCGACTTTTTCATACTTTATTTCCGGCAAGGCGTCATAAACAACAGTTATTTTGTTCTCAGAAATACCATAATACTTCACGATATCACGCTTTGTTGACTCACTGACAGCAATAATCGCATTAACTTTTCTCAAATACCAAGGCAAAAACTTCTTGAAATAAACTGCGCGTTTCCAATTATGAAATTTAGGCATGAAAAGAGGAATCAAATCATGAATTGTGACAACAACAGGACATTTTGGCTTCTTCAAATACGGAAACTGAGGATAAGGCAAGTGCAAAACGTCCAAATTGTCAAAACAACGATTATGAAAAAAAGCGGCAAAACGGTGATAAAAAGGAATTGGCAACGCTTTTCTAAACAAATGATGATTTACATTCGAAAATAAAGGATGTTTAGAGTTCTTAGAATGAAAACAAGTCACCTCATTCTTAGTCTTGGACAAGCCATCAACAATAAGATGAGCCTGAACCTCAACACCAGTATAAGGCTTAGACAAACACTCAGTATACACCCCGATATTCATAAAATCAAGACGAGAACAACGTTATAAAAACATTTAGCTACTTGATTCTAACTGTCTCAAGATTACGAGGAGCAGCAGTCTCAATCCTGCCCAACTTGTGAATTGCTGAAGCCAAATCAAGAACTTTAGAACTCTCACCATGCTGAACAATAACCTTCTTCGGCCTTGGACTGCACTTGAAAATAAAATTCATCAACTGCTTCCTATCAGAGTGGTCGGAAACGGCAAGCTTGACAACTTCCATCTTAATCTGAACAACTTCCTGCTTGATTCCTGATTTGAACACAATTTCGCGCTCGCCACCAAAAACACGCCTTCCAAGAGTGCCCTCGCCCAAATAAGACGAGAAAATCAAGCTATTCTTAGGATTATCAGCAAAATGCTTCAAGTATTCAACACTAGGACCGCCAACAAGCATTCCAGAAGTCGCCATGACAACAGCAGGACCACTTTCCTCAACAACCTGCATCCTCTCCTTGCCGCTGCCAACACGCCTGAAAATAGGATTCAAAAACGGATTTTGGTCCTTATGGAAAATAAGCTTTCTAAGATTTGCATTCAAAAATTCAGGATAAGCAGTATGAATAGCAGTAATATCCCAAACCATGCCGTCAATATAAACAGGAACTGGCTCTAACTCTCCCCTTCTAACCATGCCCTCAATCATGACCATAATATCCTGCGCACGACCACTGCCAAGAACGGGCATTAAAACTTTACCCCCACGCTTCAAAGTCTCCTTGATATAATTACACAACATCGCGTCAGCCTCAGCAGAAGGAACACCAATATCAGTCTTGCCACCATACGTTGCTTCCAGGATAACCGTCTCCAAACGCGGGAACATTGTAAACGCAGGGTCCAACAAAGGAGTCTTGCCATATTTCAAGTCGCCAGTGTACAAAAGATTGTGCAAGCCATTGCCAATATGCATGTGAGCCATGGAACTGCCAAGAATATGACCCGCGTTGTAAAGAGTCAATCTAACATCAGGAGTAACATCACTAACTTCCTCCCAGTTCAAAGTAATACAATGCTTGACGAACTCTTTGACATCGTCAGTATCATAGATTGGCTCCCTGTTTTCTGACTTCATAATCTTGACCATATCAAGCATTAACAAAGCCGCAACATCTCTTGTTGGCTCAGTACAATAAACAGGACCCCTGAAGCCCATCTTGTACAAATAAGGAATAAAACCCGAGTGGTCGATATGCGCGTGAGACAAAATAATCGCGTCCAACTGCTGAATATTAAATTCCGGAGCGTCCAAAATAGGATACTGCTCAACACCCTCGCCAGCAACATTAACACCACAATCTAACAAAATTCTAGATTCGGGAGTCTGCAAGAAAATACAACTCCTGCCAACCTGCCTCGCAGCGCCAAGATGACTGACACGAATCCACTCGTGCTTTTTTTCTCTCAACCAGCCATCATAAATTCTGTGGCCAACCTTGTCCAAGAATTTCTTCCTATAATCAGAATGCTCGAACAAAACAGCACGAACGTTTTCAATCAATTGTGAGCGCAATGCCGGAGTTCTCCTTATTACCGGAACCCACAAAGTTTTCTCTCTTATTTCTCTCAACAAAGAACCCTGCTTTCCAATCGCCAAGCCAGGCTTTTCAGCCTCAATAATCACAATAGAACGCGGAGGGTCAAACAAAATTTGCGAAATGCCAGCCTCCTCAGGCATGATTTTCCTGATTTCCTTCTCAGCATTTTCCTGCGACAAAGAAATACTCGGGTCAGGCCTTAACTCAATACGCTTCTTGAACTCATTAACGACCTGTCTAATCAAACCCTCATTATCTAAGAAAAACTCCTTGTTCTTAGTGTAGAGAACAATGTTGGCCGCTTCAAATGCCGCGTCGCTGATCTTGTCAGCGGGTATAAATTTCAAAATTTCTTTTATAATCTCTGCCATATTTCAGAACGCCAAAAAAATTTGGCTTTAAACTTCGATCTTAATGTTCAAGTCCTTCTCGAGAACAGTCCTGACGCCCTTGCCGTCAATAACAATAACGTCAATACCGTTACCAGTGTTAACATCACGCTGCAAAGCAGCACCAATAGCCTTAACTGCGAGCTTAACGCCCTCTTCAACAGTCATGCCCTTCTTGTACAACGCCTCAAGAACACCCAAAGCGAAAACACTGCCTGAACCATCAGAAACATAATCATCAACATCAGTCGTGCTGCCATCAATGCCTAAATCCCACAAGTGATGGCCATCAGCATCAGAACCGCCTAACAAAAAGCTGACAATGCCTGGCACCATAGACATCTTACGCAAATTCATATACAACATTCCTGCCAACAAGTTAGCAGTTTCTTTAACAGTGCTCGTTCTCAATGTTGTAAGGTCTTTCAACTTAACTTCTGCCTTAATGAGCTTAACTAATAGCTGAGCGTCAGAAACAAGGCCAGCCATGGTGACAGCCATATTATCAGTAATCTTGTGAATCTTCTGCGTACGCTTGTTAACAATAAAGCCGGCAGTTGCACGCTTGTCTGCAGCAAGAATAACGCCATCTTTGCACATTATACCAACTGTAGTCGTTCCTTTTTGCACTTTCAAATCATTTTCCATAAAATAACCCCTTGAGAATCTAAACCTCTTGATATTCAGTCAAATATAGGAATATATAAAGGTTTCGGCTTCTCCAAGACTGTTTTTCGGAAGACGTGCCTAAACCAGCAATAATACCCGGAACGGCCGGAAACTCTCTGGAAAATCATTCAATACGCATTTTAACAGGCATCCCTTCTGAAAAATCATGAAAGTCTACATTGACACAAATGTTTATCTTGATTATCTTCTAAAAAGAAAGAACAAAACAGGAAAAGACATTAGCGAACCGGCATTTGAAGTTTTCAGAAGAGCGATTGCGTGCGAGTTTCACATAATCATTTCAAACCATTTACTTAATGAGTTGCATGCGATTGTGACTGAACAGGACACCAGAATGCTCCTGCAGTTCTTGCAGAAGAAAATAATAGTAGTTGGAGATGAACATGAACACAAAGGAGATGAAAAACACGCAATTTTGGCTCTAAATTCCGGAGCAAATTTAATTGTCACAAGAAACAAGAACGACTTTAAAAACTCACCAGTCCAAGCCGTACTTCCTGAAGAGCTCTGATACAGATATCTTTTTCAATTCGGCTTTTGCACGCTTTTGCTCTGCTTTTGTCAACAATCGGCCTTTGCCCCTTAACATTTCCAAACCACGGATGTTTCTCTGCATTTCATATTCCTCAATTCTTTTGCGAATGGCATCACGAATGAACTCAGTCATATTAGAAAACAAACCAGCTTCAACTACTTTATTAATCTCATCCTTCATCTGTTTTTCAAGCCGCAAATGCACTAAATCTCCCATGTATCAGTTGTATACATTATTGATATATAAGCTTTTCTAGTACGCCTTGGCGAATATAACAACACTCTTCGCAGGCTTCTCGCACTTAATGCACTTGGCAAAAGGCGTCTCGTGGCCAAAAGGCACGTTCAGGCATTTAACGCCCTCAGTCTCAGCCTTAATCTTCTCAGCACACTCCTGCGTACAACACCAAGAAGCATATATGATAGCTTTGTCCTTAACACCCTTCTCAAACTCCTTCCAAGTCTTAGCATGAACAGTGTTATCCGTTAAAAATTTCTTAGCCCTTTCAAACATATCAGCCTGCATTTTTTCCAACTCTGCAGGTATAACTGCAGGAAGGTCAGATAGTTTGACAAATTCCTTCTTGCCAGTATCCCTTCTGACAACAACAGCATGATTTTTTTCAAGATCTTTAGGACCAATCTCTATTCTAATGCAAACGCCATTCAATTCGTGCTCGTTAAACTTCCAGCCCGGAGTGCAATTATCACGCACATCAACCTCAACAGTAACACCGGTCTTTTTCAAATGCTGAGCGACCTCGTGCGATTTAGCTATAACTTTCTCTTTTGAGTCTTCAAACATGATAGGAACAATAACAACATGCAAAGGAGCAACTCTCGGAGGAATGACTACGCCCTTATCATCGCCATGAAACAAAATCATCGCGCCTATTGACCTTGTTGAGAAACCCCAACTGTTCTGGTACGGCAAAGTTTTCTCGCCCTTCTCGTTCAAGAAAGAAATATTGAAACTCTTCGCAAAACGCTGACCAAGATGATGGCTTGTAGCAGCTTGAACTGCCTTGCCGCTCGGCGCCAAAGTTTCTACAGACGTCGAATAATCAGCGCCGGCAAACTTCTCATTATCAGATTTCTTGCCTTTTATCACAGGAATCGCGAGCATTTCTTCGAACACTCTGCGGTATAACTCTAGAATATCAAGAACTTCCTTTTCAGCCTCTGCCTTGCTCGCAAAAACAGTATGGCCTTCCTGCCACAAAAACTCTCGGCCTCTAAGGAAAGGAACAGGATGCTTGAATTCCCAACGCACAACGTTGTTCCACTGGTTAAGCTTTAATGGCAAATCGCGGTAAGAACGCACCCATTTGGAATACGCTTCATACATAACAGTCTCAGAAGTAGGCCTTATTGCCAAACGCTCTGCAAGCTCACTATGACCGCCATGCGTCACCCAAGCAACCTCAGGCGCAAAACCTTCAACATGCTCAGCTTCACGCTTAAGCAAACTTTCTGGAATTAATAACGGAAAGTAAGAGTTCTTCACGCCCAACTTCTTAATTTCTCCATCAAAGAAAGCCTGCAGTTTCTCCCAAATAGCATACACTCTAGGCCTGTAAATCATACAACCAGAAACACCACTATAGTCGGCAAGCTCAGCCTTCTGAATAACCTGAGTATACCATTCAGAAATGTCTTCTGACTTTTTTACCGTTATACCCTGAGTTGGCTCATCCTTTTTTGACATTTTACATGGGGCTGCCCGGATTACTTGAGAAGCCGGGCTTCTCAATTAATCCGCCACACAAAGTCCATCAAGGACTATGTCCTAGCAGTATGGGGCTGCCCCCCTACCTCACCACCAGTTCAAAGGGGTGAATATTATAATGTTGTGATTATGAGTGAATTAAGCACTATTCTGGCTTTATTTTTTCTTTGGCTTGTCCCATATTCTGCTGTTGCAGTTGGGGCAGGCTTTCGGCCTTCCTTCTATGCGTGGTAGCCAGTCTTGTCCGCATCTTTGGCACGTGTACTTCTTCATATTCATCATCATAATGAGGTCAAGTATTTAAAGATTTGTGAAGTGCAGAAACACAATACTTATATACTTCATCATCATAATGATGATTATTAGAGGCGGTAGCCCATCCCGCAAAGAACGAACTACCGCCTCGGAGACACCAAAATGAGTAAACCCACCTTGATGCCGAGAATGAATCGGCAAACGTTGTTTAAAACCCTTCGCATGGGCAAACCCTGCACTTCGTGCGGACTGCTCGTACAAATCGGAGCACAATGCCCAAACTGCAACGCCCTTGTTGCGCAAGCAGGGGTGAGAGTATGAAATGCCAAAACTGCAATGAAAACAAACCAGTATTAATGCACGGGCGTTGTGGCAAATGCATGATGCAAATCATCAAAGCAGACAAGAAGAACAACACAGGCCTGAGGCTACAATGAAACAACCAACAAAAGCTCAAATGGAAGCGGGAAGCAAAAGATGGGACAGACTCGTTAAACTCGGAAAAAAACTCAAAGCAACAAATGAACAACGCAAGAACAGAAAGCTTACTTACCAAGAAACGTCTGCCTTGTACGCCTTAATGCAAGACAGCCTTGGTGACGACATCGTAAAAGCTTTCAGTAAAGCAGATGCCAAGAAAAAGAAAACGGAGGCGAACAAATGAAGTGTCCACAATGCACCCAAGACTTCGCACCAAAAGGCGACTGGCAGAAAACGTGCACTAATTGCTGGAAAGCCAACAAGCAACGTATTGAAACCAACACGCCACTAAAGCAGGATGCTGAAACCAACATTCCAGCAAAGCGGGATGTTGAATCCAGCAAACCACCACAATGGAATGTTCAAACCAACATCTTGCGACAGTGCTTGCTCAAAATAGCAAGCCAACAACACAACACGACAACCACGCCACCCGCACAACTCGTACAATACGCTCAGGAACTAGAAAAAGAGTTCAACCAATGGAAAACACAATGAACACCCAGATTGTCATATTGAGCG
>CAZDUA010000020.1:0-32372 GCA_964508495.1 uncultured Methanosarcinales archaeon
TGTGACAAACCTGTCACATGTCGAAAATTTGCTAAAGTCATATTATTAGACGTCAAATTTTCGAGCATGCTCGGAAATGCCGATGAGCATTTCCGACAGGAGCATAAAATGGCAAACGAAGAACAAATAGGATTTCACAAAGGAGCGCTCACAACACTCGCAAAAGAAAGACAAGAAATGGTGCGCATATTGCAAATAGTAGAACAACTAATGCAAGCACACCTAAAAGCACTCAAAGACATGGGTGTAGACCTAGAAGCAGAAGCCAAAAAAAGCAAACCACTAGAAGACGCAGTCAAAAGAGGAGCATAAATGTACGGAATGGGTGGTTACAGCGGAACGAGCAATTATTCAGGAAGCTCAGGCTATTCTCAACCAAGCGAATATTCCGGCAGAACTGGATACTCAGGAGCCACGCTAAACTACTCAGGAACAAACAGCAATTACGCAATGCCAGAAACACCACACCTGTCAATGGCAGAAAACTTCCTAGCAGACGACAGGCCATCAACGCCAATGATATCAAACATGGGCGAAGTACAAGAAGTCATAGAACAAACATACAAACTCATAACAGGACAAGAATTCCCACACGACAGCATAAGAATACTGATTTGCGATGAAAACCAGTTCAAACAAATACACAACAGCACAGGCGGAAACTGGAGCGCAGGAATAATGGGGTTCTCATTCAACAAATACGCAAAAGGAATATCAGAAATTTACGTCAGACAAGACCACATGGACAGCCTGTTACTTACAGTGGGCCACGAAGTAGGACACGTCCTAGGACCAACACTACCAAACGCGCAAGACGAAGAAGCAAAAGCACACGCGTTTTCTCTAGCATGGATGGAAACAATCAGAGACAACAATGTAGCAGGACTACAACCAAACATCATGCCAAATCCAGCACACAACGGACTGCACGACGTAGCATTCGATTACGTAAAATACTTACTACAAACAGGCGCAAGTTCATTCGACGTGTTCCAAACACTAGCACACGGACTAACAAGCATAATCGCACAAACCTAAGAGGCAACCAACATGGCAAAGAAAAAAACAGAAACCAAAACAGAAACAAAAGAAACCAAATACGACAAAAAGGACGAAGCAAAACCAACAGAACCACAAATGCCGACAAACCTTCCACCAGAAGTGCATGAAAAACTAAAGCTCATAAAAGAAAAACTAACAATCTTCCAGCAAAAAGTAACTGAAAAATTCGACAAATACATCGTTGGAGTTGCATTACTGCCACCACCAAGACCACCAGCGCCTAATTTACCGCCAGACATTTACCAAGAAGAACAAAAAAGGTATGACCAAGAAAAAGACAAATACCACACGTTAGTCTTGATAGATGATTCTGAACCAACAAAAATGACAAAAAACGAGCTGCGCGACAAGCTAGCCTCAATAATGGACGCGGCAGCAAAAGAAATCGACCAAAACATCTACCCGCAAACACTCTTGCTTTCTGAACTATGGCAGAACTGCTACGACGGAAAATACGACTTATTGCAATTAATCGGCATGAGCGCACCAATCTACGACACAGGAATGCTCGGCGCAATAAGAATAGCAGAACTACACAAATCAATGGTCTTGAAAAAGTTTGAGAAATACATCGTCGCATACGTCATGGCAGGCTCACTGATCCAAGGCAAAGCCACAAAAGACTCAGACATTGACGTCTTCCTTGTAATAGACGACACAGACGTCAAAAAGATGACCAGAGCAGAACTCCGCGACAAACTCCGCGCAATTATAATCGGAATGGGAGCAGAAGCAGGAGAAATAACAGGCATAAGAAACAAAATCAACATCCAGATTTACATCTTGACAGACTTCTGGGACTCAATCAGAGAAAGCAATCCGGTAATATTTACTTTCTTGAGAGACGGAGTGCCATTCTATGACAGAGGAATCTTCATGCCATGGAAACAACTGCTCAAGATGGGAAAAATCAAGCCATCAGCAGAAGCAATAGACATCTTCATGAGCTCAGGAGAACAAACACTTGACAGAGTAAAGTTCAAACTAAGAGATATAGGCACAGAAGACTTCTTCTGGGGAATACACACGCCAACACAAGCAGCACTGATGTTGTACGGCATACCGCCACCAGCACCAAAAGAAACTTGCGGCGTACTACGCGAAGTATTCGTCAAAAAAGAAGGACTCCTGGAAGAAGAATACGTGAAAATACTTGAGAACGTCATACAAGTACGCAAAGACATCGAGCACGGAGTCAAAAAAGACGTCACAGGAAAAGAAATCGACAAAATGCTCGAAGATTCTGAAAAGTACATGAAACGTTTGAAAAGATTGTTCACACAAATTGAGAAACTCAAAGAAGAAGAAAGCATGCTCAATATGTACGACACAATGCAAACAATCCTACGCGACGTACTGAAACTCGAAGGAGTAGAAACAGCGCCAGAAGGAGAAATAGCGCACATGTTCGAAGAAAAATTAATTGCTACAGGAAAGATACCGGCAAAATACTTGCGAACACTGCATTCTTTGATAAAAGTCAAAGCAGACTATGACGCGGGAAAAATCAGCAAAACAGAAGTCGACAAAGTACGCAAAGATTCAGGCGAACTGATAAGATTCTTAATCGACCACATGCACAGGAAAAAAGCACATGAGCTTGAAAGAGCAAGAGTGCGCGTCAAAGTAGGACAAAAATACGGAGAGATAACACTCTTAGGCAACACGGCTTTCATTGTACGCGACATGGACGCACCAGATAAAGTCATGGAAAAAGCGCCAATAAATGCCGATGGAAGCTTGGGAAACACAGGACCGTGCACTCCAGAAGAATACGAACAGGCACTCGCGAAATTAGTTCCGGTACGCGTCACGCTGAGAGAACCACTGTTCGAAAGCCTCAAAAGATTCTTCGGAAAAGACTACGAAGTGCTGATTTAGTTTATTTTTTTCATTACTTTTATAAAACCCCTCGATAAAACGACATTCTATGACTGATAAAGCAGAACTCGCGGCAACAATCAAAATTTACAAAATAGTCGGCATAATCTTTGCAGTTCTAATCATATTCGGCATAACATACTCAATAGTAACGAGAGAAAAGGCGCCAGAGCCAAAACCAATACCAGAGATAACACCAGAACCTACTCCTGAAAAAACACCAACGCCGGAAAATGTCACAACACCAGAGCCAACAATTACATCAATGCCAGAAATAAATATGACAAATCAGACAAATATAACACAAAATATTACGATAAACGCAACACCAATACCAACAGCAACTCCAGCACCGCAAACGATCAATTACACGTGGAACGGAATTACAGTAGAATTCCCTGATACGATGAAAAGAATATCAGTCGGAGTAAAATCACACCATTACATAACAATGACAGAACCAGACGGAACACTTCTCACAAACGGAGAACAATTCGAACTAAAATTCATCCAGACAAGCGCAGGACACCAAACCGAACTCATCCCAAGCTACGAGTCAAGCAAATGGCTAATCTCTCTGTTAATTAGCAACAAAGGAATCAGCACCATAACTGTTACAATAACTTGTTCTGACAAAAATGGGCATTGCCAAAGACTATACGGCCAAGGAAGCATAGAAAAAACCACAATTATTGAAGTTGTTTAAGCAGATTTCAACAAACCACTATACTTAGCGTCATATTTTGCAAGAATTAAATATTGCAAGGCCGTAAGAACAGTATCAGCATCAAACGTTCTATTATGATATTTCGGCTGAACGTGCTTATCATACAATTGCTGCATTGTAGAAACTAAACTTGTAAACATCTCTTTACTATTCGACTTCGTTGTATGAGCCAACATATCACCGGTCCTCACAATACTGCAAATAAAACGAGCAGCATCACGAGTATGCTTATCATACATTCTAACAACAGTGCCAAGCTCTCTAACCTGCGGAGTCTTAAGCCAAGGCAATTCCTTATGAATGTACGCTGCATTTGAAGTAACCATAACAAAACTGCCAATGCTCGACTATAAAAAGGTTACTCCTCTCCCGTTATTCACAAACTTAATATAGAATAACGACGTATAATTCTACTATGTACAGGGTAAGCACAGGGTACAAAGTCGGGGACGCGATGACGATGAACCCGATAACGATTTCTTCAAATAAGACATTAAGAGATGCCGCTAAGATAATGGCAAAAGAACACGTAGGAAGCCTGCTCGTAAAAGAAGAAGACAAAATAGTAGGCATCATAACAGAAAGAGACATAGTCAAAAAAGGAGTAGCAGCACTAGGAAACCCATCCCTAAAGAAAGTAAAAGAAGTAATGTCAACAGACCTAGTAACAACGACACCAGACGAAGACATATTCGAAGCAATCAGAATAATGAGAGACTACAACTTCAGACACTTACCAGTAAAACACGACGGAAAAATAGTTGGCCTGATAACATTGAAAGACATACTAAAAATAGAGCCAGACCTATACGAAATAATGGTTGAGAAGATAGAATTAAGAGAAGAAGAACGAAAACCAATTATATAAGGCACTTTCTTACTATAGTCAATGAAATTCCCAAAAATAGACGGAAAAGCAGTACTCTCGCCAATGTCAGGCGTAACAGATGTAGCATTCAGAGCGCTAGCCAAAAAATACGGAGCGGCAATAACTTACACTGAATTCGTAAGCAGCACTTCCATCGTAAGAGGCAACAAAGTGGCCTGGAAAATGATAGAAACAGACCCATCTGAAAAACCAGCAGCAGTACAATTATTCGGACACAACGAACAAGACGTAGTCAGCGCAGCACAACAATTACAAGATAAATTCGACATAATAGACGTAAACTGCGGATGCCCAGCATGGAAAGTCATCAAAACAGGAGCGGGAAGCGAAATGCTCAAACAACCAGACAAAATAGCACGATTCATCAACAAACTAGCGACAGCCGTTAATAAGCCAGTAACTGTAAAAATAAGAATAGGAATAGACGACCAAAACATAAACGCAATACAAGTAGCAAAACTAGTAGAAAACGCAGGAGCAGCAGCAATAGCAATCCACGGCAGAACACAACAACAGGGATACTCAGGCGTTGCAAACTGGGAAATAATCAAACAAGTAAAAGAAACAGTAAACATTCCAGTAATTGGAAACGGCGACGTGTTCACACCAGAACAATTCAAACAAAAACTCGATTACAGCGGAGTAGACGCCATAATGATAGCAAGAGGCGCAATAGGCAGACCATTCATCTTCAAACAAATACAAGATTATATGAAAACAGGCAAGTACGAAGAATACAACCCAATACCATTATTCTTCGAATACTTAGAACTAGCACAAAAATACAATTTACGCGTCAACGACATAAAAGGCCACGCAATAATGTTCACAAAAGGAATAACAGGCGGCTCAAACTTAAGAGAAGCAATCGGAAAAAGCATGACGATAGAAGAAATAAAAGAAATATTGCTGCCAAAAATCACAGTTTAGAAAATTCTCGTTTTATCGTCTAAAAAACGGCAAACTTTAAAAAGACTCCTGAAGGCACCAAACTTATGACACGACTAGCAGCGGCAGTAATAATCGAACATGACAAAATGCTAGCAATAGAAAATTCACAAGAAAAAGGAGGACTAATAGGACCGCCAGGCGGAAAAATAGAACTAAATGAGTCAGGAATGGAATGCGTCAGAAGAGAATGCGAAGACGAACTAGGAATACTTGTCGTTCCATACCAAAAACTAGGCGTTTACCAAACAATGACGCCAATAGGAGAATGGCGCGAAGTGCACACATATTTGGCATTTATCGATCGCGGCGCTCCAATAAATCTTGAACCTGACAAAATAAAACGAAAAGGATGGCTGACCCACAGAGAATTGCAAATGCTGGGCGAACAAGCAAGATTGACTCCAAATTTATACACTGCATTAAGAGACATTAAAAGATATTTCTTTAATTAAAAGATTATTGCCAGACGGCAACAATTAAAAAGCTATTTCTCAAATATGAAGACGTCCTTAAAACGAACTTTGACGTTCTTAGCAGAAGAGTCATCAGCAGCTCGATAGCCTATCGTGCACAACACTGCTGAAGCCAGATTATGCTTCTTCAATCCGAGCACCTCATCAAATTTGGCAGGATCAAAACCCTCCATCGGACAAGCATCAATATGCTTTTGTGCAGCAGCGAACAACAAAAAGCCAAGCGCGATATACGTCTGATGCTTGCTCCACTCAAGCACGGCTTCCTTAGGCCTGCTTGTAAGGTCTCCGACCATCATATCCTGATAACCCTTCAACGATTCAACAGCCACACTGCGCTGCTTGGATGTTTCACTCACGTATTCTCTGATGTATTTTTCGTCCACATCTGTTCTAGCAGCCAGCACAATCAAATGCGAAGCATCTGTTATCTGAGGCTGACCCCAGGCGTGCTCACGAAGCTTTTTGCGCAGCTCAGGATTTGTAACAACGACAAACTTCCACGGCTGAAGCCCATAAGATGACGGCGCCAAACGCGCTGATTCCAATAACTCATTCAAGTCCTCCTCGGAAACTTTCTTTGCAGGGTCAAACTTCTTAGTGGCATAACGCCAGTTCAATGCTTCAATTATCTTTGTCATGCCATTAGGGCTGTAACATTTAAATATAAACTTAATGAATTACACGTATATGCACGTAGAAGGAATCAAACGAATGGTTGACAGTCAGTTAGCCCACGGCAAAAGAGAAGAAGAAATCAAAAAACACGAAATAGCAGAACTATTCAAAGAACGCTCACGAGCACACATTATTGTTCACGGCAAAGTACACGGAGTATTCTACAGAGACTACGCGAAACAACAAGCCGACCAACTTGGCATCACGGGCTGGGTTAAAAACATAGACGACGCGGTAGAAATAATCGCAGAAGGAGACAAAATGAAACTAAGAGAATTCATAGTCCTCTGCGAAAAAGGAAGCCCGTTAGCAACAGTAGACACACTAGACTATGACTGGGAAGACTACACGGGCAAATTCGAAAAATTCTACATACATTACTAATAACCCATCAATAACGCGGCCGGGTCTTCCAAATGACGCTTAACCTCAGAAACAAACTTGGCAGCTATCGCGCCGTCAATAATTCTATGGTCGAATGAGAGAGACATAGGCAATATTTTTCTTACAACAACCTTTCCATCAACAACAACAGGCTGTTCAGAAATCTTTCCTAAAGCCAAAATAGCGCACTCAGGCCAGTTAATAACAGGCGTAGCCCACACGCCACCTAAACTGCCAATATTCGTAATAGTAAAAGTACCGCCCTGCAAGTCCTTCAACTGAATCTCCCTAGTTCTTGCTAACTCAGCAGTACGCCAAATATCACGAGCGATCTCAATGATTGTTTTCTCATTAGCATTATGAACGACAGGCACCATCAAACCAGCCTGAGTGTCAACAGCAATTCCAATATTGTAATACTGCCTGATAACAATCTCCTGCTTCTCATCATCCAAACTAGAATTCACAAACGGAAATTCTTTCAAAGCCAATACAACTGCCTTAACAATAAACGGCAAGAAAGTCAAATGAACGCCCTTTTTTTCAGACTCTTCTTTTTCCTTCTCCCTGAAATCTGCAAGCTTAGTCACATCAGCAGAATCCATATGAGTAACGTGAGCAGCAGTACTCAAACTCCTGGACATGTTCTCAGCAATAGCCTTCCTAATTCCCTTCAGCGGAATTCTCAGAACGCGACCAAATTGCTCAAACGTAACACTAGGCGCCCTTGTTTCTTTCACAATCTTGCCCGCGCCCCTTCTCACATCATCCTCAGTAATCCTTCCATCAGGACCAGAACCCTGCACTTTAGAAATATCAACGCCCATCTCCTGCGCAAGCTTCCTGACAGCAGGCAAAACAGCAACAACAGCCTCAGCAACTTTCTTCGGTGGCATAGGAACAACTTTCTTTTCCTCTTCCTCATCAGGCGCCTCTTCCAACTGGCCAATAACAGTCGTAGACATCTTCTTAGCAGGAGCCTTCTGAATAGTCGCAGAAACTTTAGCAACCTTCTCACCAGACTCGCCAATCACACACAAAATATCACCAACACGAATCTTATCACCAGGATTACCGTTTAGTTTCAAAAGAGTGCCGCTTTTAGGACTAGGAACTTGAACAACAGCCTTATCAGTTTCCAACTCAACAATCGGCTGGTGCTCGTCAACCTTATCGCCTTCCTTAACAAGCCATTTGATTAACTCGCCCTCAGCAATACCCTCTCCCAAATCCGGCAATCTGAACTCGTAAGCCATTAGAACTTCATCACCTGCTCAACAGCCCTGCCAATCTTTTCAGGATTAGGCAAGTACGCCTCCTCCAACTTAAAGTACGGGAAAGGAGTATCATAACCAGTAACCCTCAACACGGGAGCCTTCAAGAATAATAATAACTTTTCCTGAATCCTTGCAACAAGCTCAGCACCAAAACCAAGAGTGCGCGGAGCCTCATGAACAATAACACACCTGCCAGTCTTTTGCACGCTAGCAAGAATCGTCTCATAATCACAAGGGCTCAAAGTACGCACGTCAACAACCTCGGCCTTAATGCCCTTAGTTGCAAGAGCGTCAGCAGCCTTCAAAGTCTCACGCATCATAGCACCCCAGCTGATTAAAGTAACATCAACACCCTCGCGAACAACATTCGCCTTGCCAATCTCAACAACATAAGCATTCTCAGGAACTTCATCACGAATAGCACGATAAACCCTCTTCGGCTCCATAAAAACAACAGGGTCAGGATCACGAATAGCAGCAATCAACAAACCCTTAGCATCATAAGGATTGCTCGGAATAACAACTTTCAAACCAGCAGTATGAATAAAATAACTCTCAGGACTCTCATTATGATGCTCTAATGCTCTGATGCCACCGCCATACGGAAAACGCAAAACCATGGGAACAGTCAATTTCCCCCTCGTTCTGTTTCTTAATCGCGCAGCATGAGAAAACATCTGGTCAAACGCAGGATAAGTAAAACCATCAAACTGAATCTCGCAAACAGGCTTCAAGCCCTGCGTAGCCATCGCAATACTCGTGCCAACAATGCCTGACTCTGCCAAAGGAGTATCAATAACCCTGTACTTGCCATACTTTTTCTGCAAGCCATCAGTAGCGCGGAAAACACCGCCATCCACGCCAACATCCTCTCCAAGAACAATTACAGAAGGATCCCTGCCCATCTCAACATCCAACGCATCACGCACGGCCTCAACAATAGTTAATCTTGCCATTCCTTCCTCTGCTCCTCCAAATTAGGAGTCAACTTAGCATAAACATAATCGAACATGTCAGTCTGCTTCGGCTTGTGCTGTTCAGCCTCAACAATACCCTGAGCGACAATCTTCGTTGCTTCTGCTCTTACGGCAGCCTCGAACTTGCCATCCCATAACTTCTTCTTCTGCAAGTACAACTGAAAACGCCTGAGAGGTTCTTTCTCAAGCCAAGCCTTCAACACTTTAGGGTCCTGATACCTCGTTGGGTCATCAGCAGTAGTATGAGGGCCAAGACGATAAGTAACACACTCAATCAAAGTAGGACCCTTGTCAGCCCTCGCCCTATCCAATGCCTTTTTCACAACAGAATAAACCGCAAGAACATCATTGCCATCAACCTGAACATAATCAATACCATAACCAATACCTTTTTGCGCCAAAGTCTCAGCACGAGTCTGACAACCGCCCCACGTTGCATCATGGCAAGTCCTCGGAACGCTAATCGCCCAATGATTATTGCGAATAACAATCACAGCAGGCGCCATAAAAGTGCCAGCAAAATTCAAACCCTCATGAAAATCACCAGTACTGGTAGACGCGTCACCAACAAAAGTCAAAGTCGCCAATTTCTTTTTCTTAATCTTGGCAGCAAGAGCAACACCAACACCATGCAAAGTCTGAGTACCAACAGGAATACACACAGGGAACATGTTAGACTTGTCCGGCAACATCATGCCATCTTCACTTCCACCCCAGTGCATCAACAAATTCCTAACAGGAACGCCCCTCATCAAAAAAGCAACATGCTCACGATAATCCGGAAAAATCCAGTCCTCGGCATTAGTCGCGAAAACAGAACCAACATGAACAGCCTCTTCGCCCAAACTCTGAGCATAAGTTCCAATACGACCCTCTCTTTGCAAAGAAAGCGCAGTATTATCAAAAGTCCTCTCAAGAACCATCCACTTGTATAAATCCCTCAATTCCTTATCAGAAAGCTTAGGCTCTAACTTCTTATCAACATTACCCTTCTCATCTACGACCTGAACGTACTTAACAGTGAATTTCGCAATATCCTTCTGCATACAACCTCTTTTTAAGAAAATAGTGCTTGTCCACGTTTAAAAATGTTATGTATCAGTCCTGCCCATAATACAGCTGCCACGAAGAGTCCCGCCAGGCAAATGCTGAAGCGATTCTGCGCTCCTTCTGCTCTCATCGGATACAAAATCATACACGTCAATTTCTTTTGCACCCAAGTCATGCATCACTCCAGCAAAAAACCCGCGCTTCACCAAGCAAAGCTTTCTCCTAAACTTAACAGGATCAATACCGTCTGCACGCAGCAAAGCACTAATATCCCTAGTCGGGTCCTGCTCATACCAGCAAGCCCTCTGAACCCTAACATCAACACTGCCATGTCTGCTAATCCAGCCAGACATTCCCATAATCTGACGCTCAGGCTCCCCGTTTTTAAAATACAAATCAGATTCCCGATAAATCAACTTGTCTCTCTCATAACCACTCGTGGAAAGCAAACCCTTCAAAAGCTCGCCCCAACCTTCCTGGAGCTCTGCAATCATGCGCGGATGAGAAGCAGGTTCTCCCTGAATAAGGCAAAACGTTTTAGGATGATACCATGATAAACCGCCATCAGGACGCCTGATTTCCGGAAAACCCTTTCCCTCAAACGGCTGATTCCTGCCACGCACGACATTCGGCTCTTCAGCGTGCTCCAAAAGAACATGCAATGGCTCTTTAGCAGCGCGCTTTCTAACCTCATAAACAACTGCGGGAGTCTGCCAAGCCTCAGTAATAGTAACCAAATAAGACTTCATCTCTGAAACACCCACTCTTCACTCTTGTACTTTTTTGCAAGATTTTTTGCCATCAACAATTCCTCACTACTCCACTTACTAACGGAGAAATCAACCCCTTTAAGAAGATTATCCTTTAAGACATTGACAACCTCAGCAAAAGAATCACTGCAAAGCCCAGAAATAGACGCCACTTTCTTGAATTTCTCAGGAACTTTCTGCCTTTTTAAATGGTCACGCTCGGGCCTCAATAATTTGCGCATTAAATCTGCATCAACAGAATATAACAAAGTCCCGCCGACATAAACAACACCATTTTCTTTCTTAACAGTCGCGCCAGAAACCTTGCCTGCTTCAGTTACAACATCATTAACCGGCTTGTGCCAAGAATCAATTCCCAAATCTTTCAGCGCATTAACAATTCTGCCACAAACACGCTCATAAATTCTGTTTAAATCACTTGGAAAATACTTCTCAGCAGCAACAACACTCCAGCTAATCTCGCCCTTCTCACTCAAAAACATGGCGCCACCGCCGCCCTGACGGCGCACAACAAGAATTTTCCGTTTACTCGCTTCTGCAATGTTAACAACATCACGAACGTGCTGGCCATAACCAATGTTAACGCAACTCGGCTTCCAACCAGCAAGCCAAATAATCGGCGCTTTCTTAGCAGACGATACTGCAACTTCATTCAAAGCAATCTTTAGAAAGGGATTATAGTATTTGAAAGGAATAAAACGCCACTTCATGCAAGCGGCAAAGCTCCTAAAGCAGCGCCAATCAAATAACCGGCAATAGCGGCAGTCATGCCAACAACAGCCATCTCAACAGCGGATTTGAATACATTAGCCTTAGTATATTTCGCCTTAATAGCGCCACTCGCAAACAAAGTCAAAGTTGAAATGCCAATAGCAGTCCAAAAAGCGAGTTCCAAAGGAACAAACAAGTAAGGAAGCAAAGGAATGAAAGAACCAACAATGGCAGCAATGCCAACAATAAAAGCATCACGAACAGGATGCGCGAACTCCTCAGAAATCGACTTACGCTTGCCACGATAATACTCCTCGCCAGCCCTGCCACTAGTATAAGCAACAGCGGCCATAGAAATACTCTCAGCAAACGCTGCAGCAAGACCAGAAATTAAGATAATGTATTTACTATGCGTTGCAGTAGCAACAGCAAGAACAACACCCAGAACATTAACAAGACCATCCTGGCCTCCAAGAATCAAATCACGAATAATAGCAGAGCCGCCATCATGCTTAACCTCTTTTTTAGACATAACCCAAGAATATAATTAACAGTTTAAAAAGATTTAGGCGAAAACTTCCTGCCCATCAACTTCATTTCCTTCATCAGCATTGAAACAATCTCAGGATCACTCATAGAATGACCGGCAATAACAAAGTGCAATTTAGATTTTGGCAATGCTTTGTGCAATCTGTACGCCATATCAGGCGTGCAAACAAAATCATACCTGCCATGCACCAAAGAACAAGGAATGTTCGCAATCCTGTGCACGTTCCTCAAAATATAATTCTTCGGCAAGAAACAATCATTCATCAAATATCTCGCTTCAAGCTTAGCCAAAGAGACAACCCACTTTCCACGAACTTCCTTCTTCGCACGCTTCAAGTCATAATTTAGCTTCAGCATACTCGTTTCGTACAAAGCCCACTCGTGGCAGAACTTGTACGAAGTTTTAGCATTCTTACTGTTCATCATACGCCAATAAAAAGGCGCAGGATTATTCCTCAAACGCGTAGGAACAAAACTAACAAAACGCTCCCAAACCTCAGGAAAATGAGTCCTAGCAGAACCCTTCAAAAAATATTCATTCTCATAACGACTGCCAAGATAAATTCCTCTCAAAACCATTCCAAGAACAGTTTGCGGGTACTTGATAGCATAACACAAGGACAAACAAGAACCCCAACTGCCACCAAACAAGAAAGCTTTCTTGATTTTCAAAAACTTCAAGAACTTCCTGAAATCACCAACCAATTTCTGCGTAGTATTCGTCCTCAAACTCGCATAAGGCCGGCTCTTCCCAGCACCACGCTGGTCAACAGCCAAAATGTTAAACTTTTTAGGATCAAAATAACGATAAGAAATAGAGCTGCACCCAGCGCCAGGACCCCCATGAACAAACAAAACAGGAACACCCTCAGGATTACCAAATAACGCGTAAAATAACTCGTGGCCATCACCGACAGCAAAATAACCCTTCCGGTAAGGCTTCCTCTCTGCGTAAAGTTTCATAACTGAACTGTGATAGCTCTGCTTATTAAATTTTGTCACAAACATTATAAATAAAGACAACCTGTGAAGTACGGTGAGTGAAATGGTAGAAGACAACAATGACATGTGCATCAGCCAAGAAATACGAGTTGCTATACCAGATTTGGAACTTTTAACCGTTGAAGACGGCTCAATGCAGGACAGCGCAATATTAACGAGAGAACAAAACACGCAGGCGCAACCACAAATAATCAGCGCACCTCTCGGAGACCCACTATTCTGGATGTACTTCCACGTGCGAATAGTGGACTATGCCATAAGAAAATTTGATCTTGAAAGACAACTCGCAGAAGTAAGAGGCGAACTATTACAGGCAGACCTTGCAAGACAATACTCTGGCAGGCAAGAAGCAGAAAAAGAACTTAAAAAACTAAAAGCAATACTTTCTCTTAGAGAATCAGCACTAATGGACTCTGTAATCGCGCTCTTCCGCGCAGACGACAAGAATGAAACATTAGAATTCAAACTTAAAAATACAGAAAACGCTCTCTCCCACATAAGAGCAGACTACGTGCCGGCACTAATACGCGCGCTCGCAGCAGAAAACGATTCAGAACAAAAGGAAATAATCCTGCAAATGTACGAAAAACGTTTCGGCTCAAGAGAAAAACTCTTAAAACTCGCAGAAGCAGAAAAGAAATGCGAGGAAAAAGGCAAAAACTGCCAAAGAGCAAATTATGATTGCATGGATAAGCTAATACAACAACATGAAACGGGCAGGTGCCCTAAAACAACAGGACAAAGAATGGCAGACTTCTTAGAAAAACTATTCGACCCAAAAACATATTCTAAAATTACAACAGCATTATATGACACATTCAGAGGAAAGCAGCCAAAACAAGACGACTGCGGATAAAAATTCTAAAAATGTCGGTGACTTCGCTGAAGCTAGTCACCGAGCACTTTTTTCTCGCTTCGCTCAAAAAAAGAATAAAAAAAGTTCTAAATAAGCAATGGCGCCAAAACGAGCGTCAAAGTACCAAGAAGCTTGATTAAAACGTGCAAGCTTGGACCTGCTGTGTCCTTGAAGGGATCACCCACAGTATCTCCGGTAACAGCAGCCTGGTGCTCGAATGTTCCCTTCTTGCCAGAGATTTCCAAGTGCTTCTTCGCGTTGTCCCAAGCTCCACCGCCAGTGTTCAACACAAGAGCCATCAAAATACCGGCAATCGTGCCAACCATCAGGAAGCCAGCAGTCGCTTCAGCCTTCAAAATCAAGCCAACAGCAACAGTAACAACAATGATAAGCAATCCAGGCATGATCATCTCACGCAAAGCCGCCTTAGTGCAAATGTCAATACATCTGTTATAATCAGGTTTTGCCTTCCCTTCCATCAAACCCCGAATGCTCTTAAATTGACGTCTAACTTCAATGACAACTTCATGAGCAGCGTCACCAACAGCACGAATAGCCATACTGCTGAAGAGGAAGACAAGCATGGCACCAATAAAGGCGCCAACAAAGACTTCAACCTTGGCAAGGTTAACAACCCTGCCAGCCTCGCCAACATACTTCACGACTTCGTCCTGGTAAGCGTTGAACAACAAGAAAGCAGCCAAAGCAGCCGAGCCAATCGCGTAACCCTTAGTCAACGCTTTTGTTGTGTTGCCTGCAGCATCAAGCCTATCAGTTCTTTTACGAACATTCTTAGGCGCGCCAGAAAATTGAGCAATACCGCCCGCGTTGTCAGTGATAGGACCAAACGTGTCCATTGCAAGAACATAAGCAGCAGTAGAAAGCATGCCCATAGTCGCAATAGCAGTACCATAAATTCCGCCATGATCAATGCCGGTCCAATTGCCGAACATATAGCTCAACATAAGAGCCGCACTCAAAACAATAACTGGGGCAGCAGTGCACTCAAGCGCAACGGAAAAACCCCTGATTATGTTTGTTGCATGACCAGTCTCACAAGCCTTAGCAATAGCCCTAACAGGCCTATAGTTTGATTCAGTATAATACATTGTAATAAGCACGATCAAAATGCTCGTCACAATACCAACAAGACCTGCATAGAAAAACCAAATATTTCCAAGCATTCTCATCGTAACAAAATAAAACGCGGCAGTTGCAAGAACTGAAGTAACCAAGTAACCCTTAGTCAAAGCCCACATGGGGTTTTCCCTCTCCTTCATCTTAACAACCATAACACCAACAATACTTGCCAAAAGACCAAAGCTCCCGACAATCAACGGGAACAAAATACCATTAATGCCGAACACAGGGAACAAAGCAACACCGATAATCATAGCTCCAATGTTCTCAGCGGCAGTTGACTCAAACAAGTCAGCACCGCGACCAGCGCAGTCACCAACGTTGTCACCAACAAGGTCAGCAATAACAGCTGGGTTTCTAGGATCATCTTCTGGAATGTTCTTCTCGACCTTGCCAACAAGGTCAGCGCCAACATCAGCAGCTTTCGTATAAATACCGCCACCAAGTTGGGCGAACAAAGCAACAAAAGACGCGCCAAAACCATAACCGACAAGCATAAACGGAATCTCCTTAACATCAATCCAGATTCCGAGAACACTGTATAATGCGGAAATACCAATCAAGCTCAAAGCCATGATGAAAATACCGCTTACTGCCCCGCCACGCAAGGCAGGAACAAGAGCGTCATTCATGCTCTTCTGAGCGCCAGCAGCAACACGAACGTTAGCCCTGACAGAAATCCACATTCCAATAATTCCGGCAACCGCTGAACAAACAGCTCCAAAAAAGAAACCAGCAGAGATAGTAAGGCCAAGCTGAGCGTGCCCCAAGTATCTGTAAATAAAATAAATCGCAAAAGTAAATATGATGCTGATAACAGCAATAGTCATGTATTGGCGCTTCATATAAGCATTAGCGCCAAGGCGGATTAATTTAGAAATCTCCTGCATTTTAGGAGTGCCAACAGGCCTTCTAAGAACGTCCTTCATAAGCCATACGGCAAAGCCGAGCGATAACAAACTTACAATCCAAACAATCCACATCATGGTCTAACACCCCCTGTTAGTATAGTTATAGAGAAATATTGGGGAAAAAGAGGGGTTTAAAAAGATTGCTGTGTTCCAGACGAAAATATGGAATTATTCAGCGGCATACTAATTATTGTTGGACTCATACTATTTGAAGTCGTAAGCAGCGTGGACAACGCTGTTATCAACGCAGAAGTTCTCGGCACGATGTCCAAAAAAGCAAGAAGATGGTTTTTGCTCTGGGGCATACTAATCGCAGTATTCTTGATAAGAGGATTATTGCCGTGGATTATAATCTGGGCAACAGCGCCAGAGCTCGGATTTATAGGCTCACTGTTAGCAACATTCAGCTCAGACCCGCTAGTCGTAGAAGCAATAGAAAAATCAGCACCAATACTACTAAGCGGAGCAGGAATATTCTTGGTATTCTTGTTCTTCCACTGGCTATTCCTAGAACAAAAAAACTACGGACTACACGCAGAACGCTTCTTCGCAAAACAAGGAGTCTGGTTCTACGCAGTAGTATCAATAGTACTCTCAGCCACAGTGTGGTTCTCGCTACAAAAAAACCCGCTGATGGCATTCGGAGCAGTAGTAGGAAGCACGGCATTTTTCATCACACACGGCTTCAAACAAAACGCAGAAAAAATGGAACATGAAATGATGCACAAAGGAAATTTATCGGACTGGGCAAAAATAATGTATTTGGAAGTGATTGATGCAACATTCTCAGTTGACGGAGTATTAGGCGCGTTCGCGTTCACACTATCAGTGCCACTAATATTATTTGGAAACGGAATTGGCGCAATTGTTGTCAGACAGCTGACAGTGGGCAACATAGAAAACGTCAAAAAATACGCCTACCTCAAAAACGGAGCAATGTATTCCGTATTTGCACTAGGAGTAATAATGCTCGCAGACAGCTTCGGAGTACACGTGCCAAACTGGATATCACCAACAGTCACAATCGCAATACTCGCATACTTCTTCTACAGGTCAAAACAAGAATTAAAACACAAACACGTGCCTCATGTGCATTAAATGAATAAGAAATAAAAAAATGTTGCTCTTGAACTCATTCTTTTTTCCTTGCAAAAATCGCGACAGTAACCAATGCAATTATAGCAATAACGCCTGCAGCCGCTAGCCAAGAGCTTCCTTCTGATTGCGGAAGCTCTGATATTACCATGAACACTGGTGAATTCCCGCTTCTCTGTTCCATTCCTCTATCAGAACCATGATCTCTTGCATTTTCCGGCCCTTGTCCAGACTTCGGACCTTGCGCATTATCGGCATTTCCAGAACGAGGGAGTGCAAACTTGCATTTTCCTGCGGTGCCAGCGTTGAAGATTGTCTGGACTTCTGCGGAAGTCAGAGCGCGGTCGAATAACTCTATCTCGTCTTCCATCCCATTAACATTGAAGAAATTACCACTCGATGCTCGGCTAAACGTCATGTCCGCAGTTGTAGGCGTCATTACGGCGAAAATCGAGCCCTGCAAAACGCCATTGACGTATAACTTCAGCGTTCCGTCAAAAGTCATGGCAAGGTGAGTCCATGTGTTCAAAGGAAGCGGGGCAAGCGAACTGACAACTTGCGGATTACCAAAGTTCCAAACAACGGCGTTAGCAATATTTCCTATCACCTCTAAATCGTAGCCACCCTGCGCAGTATCAACTTTCTCAACAAACGCGGACTTAAAACCAGGATATGCTGTGAGGAAGACCCACACATCAACAGTTAATGCCGTTGGCATCAAAGTACTAGAATGCAGAACCCGTACTGAATTAGCGCCATTAAAATCAAACGCTTGCCCAACCAAACCAGCAGTAAATGCCGCACCATTCTCTAAAATACCATGATTGCCATCCTGAATATCATTCGCATTTCCATCACCAGGCCACCAACTAACAAGACCAGAAGGCGGCGCAACACATTGAGCATTAACTCCAACACTCATCAAGCCAACCAATAAGATCATTAGAACAAACAATGTCTTCTTCATAACAAAACACCTCTTTAACACTGAATATACTTATTTGTATATTGGCATATTTAAACTTTTGTTAAAAATTGTTTCCAATGTGCCAGAATATTGATCACGGCGTAGGAAGCTTGCCCGCAAACTTTCAGAAAGTTTGATCAAATTGCTCCTTGTTCGGCCTCCAGAAGCAAACCATCCGCTGACTCCCTTCGGTCGCAGGTGCAAAACTCTTCTCTCGGCTCTCACAAATTCGCAAAATTAAGGCATAGGCAACTTGCCTGCAAATTTCGGCTTGTAAAACCTCATCAACAAACTATTGCTGACAACACTGACACTTGAGAACGCCATCGCAATGCCAGCAAGAACAGGATTCAACAACCAACCTGTAAAAGGATAAAGAACACCGGCAGCAACAGGAATCAAAATAATATTGTAAGAAAACGCCCAGAACAAATTCTGCCTGATCTTAAGCATGGTATACCTGCTTAAAGCCATCGCAATAACAACATCACGCAAATCACTCTTAATCAAAATAACATTGCCCGCCTCAATGGCAATATCAGTGCCAGAGCCAATCGCAATACCAACATCAGCCTGAGTCAAAGCAGGAGCATCATTAATACCATCACCAACCATCGCAACCTTCTTGCCACGCGCCTGCAACTGCTTGATTTTCTCCGCCTTCTGGCCAGGAAGAACACCAGCCAAAACATCGTCAATACCAACCTGAGACGCAATAGCCCTCGCAGTACGGTCATTATCGCCAGTCAACAAAATCACTTTCTTACCAAGCCTGTGCAACTCTTCCACTGCTTCCTTAGCAAAAGGCTTCACTTGGTCAGCAACAGCAATAATGCCGGCCAACTGTTTAACAGAAGACAAAAACACAACAGTCTTACCCTCCAGCTCTAATGAAGAAACCTTAGCTTCAGCATGAGAAATATCAATCTTCTGTTCGTCCATCAAAGCACGATTGCCAAGAAACAACGTTTTACTCCTGAACTTCGCACTAACACCCATTCCAGTAAAAGACTGGAAACCAACAGGGTCGGCAACAGCCAAAGCCTTAGACTTAGCAGCACCAAGAATAGCTTCAGCAAGCGGATGCTCACTCCGCTTTTCCAAAATAGCAGCCAACTGCAAAACACCCTCAGGATTTAATTTGCCGACAGGAATCACATCAGTAACAACAGGCCTGCCCATAGTTAAAGTGCCAGTCTTATCAAAAACAATAATGTCCAACTCTTTAGCCTTCTGCAAAGCCTCAGCATTCTTGAACAAAATACCATACTCGGCAGCCTTACCAGTACCAACCATAATGGCAGTCGGAGTAGCAAGGCCCAAAGCACAAGGACAAGCAATAACGAGCACTGCAACAAAAGTCATAAAACCAAGAGTGCTATTCCCAAAAGTAAACCAAGTGCCAAAACTCAAAACAGCAATCAAAATAACAACAGGAACAAAATAAAACGAAATCTTATCAGCCAACTGCTGAATTGGAGCCTTAGAGCCCTGAGCTTCCTCGACCATGCGCACAATTTGAGCAAGAACAGTATCAGCGCCAACCTTAGTAGCACGCAAAACAAAAGAGCCAGTCTTATTAACAGTACCAGCAATAACCCTGCTCTTCACTGCTTTTTCAACAGGAATACTCTCGCCAGTAATCGCGCTCTCATCCACGCTAGAACTGCCCTCTTTCACAAAACCATCAACAGGAATACGCTGGCCGGGCTTAACAACAATCAAATCACCAACCTGAACTTCCTCAATAGGAATCTCAACTTCTTCCTTGCCACGCAAAACAATCGCAGTATTAGGCTGCAAGCCAAGCAACTTCTTAATCGCCTCAGAAGTCTTCCCCTTAGCAATCGCTTCCAACAACTTCCCAAGAATAATGAAAGCGACAATCAAACCAGCAATCTCGTAGTAAAGCATTTCAGTATTGTAGCCAGGACTGCCAAGGAAAATCATAACAGTCACGAAGAAACTGTAAACATAAGCAGTGCCAGTGCCAACAGCAATCAAACTATCCATGTTAGGCATACGATTAAACAACGCTTTCAAACCATTAATGTAAAAATCAGAGCCAGCCAAAATAATAGGTGTTGCCAAAACAAACTGAATCACGGCATTAACAATAGGGTCCAGCATCGGCAAAGGCAAGCCAACCATGTGACCCATTGCCAAATATAATAACGGAAGACCAAAAATTCCAGCAACAATCATCCTCAACTTCCACTGCCTGACTTCAGAAATTCTTGCTTCTTTTTCTTTGTCCACTCTTGAAGCACCATAACCTGCCTTTTTTACAGCAGAAATCAAAGCATCAACATTAGTCTTGACAGAATCATAAGAAACAGACGCCTTATTTGTCGCCAAATTAACCGCGACTTTAGAAACACCCTCGACCTTCAACAAAGAACGCTCAACAATACCCGCACAATGCTGGCTATCCATTCCTGAAATATCAAGAACAACACTTCCAGTATCCTTTTCCCCGTGCTGTTCTGTCTTGTAACCGCTCTTCTCAATAGCATCCCTGAACATTTCTCCCGAGGCTAAAGCAGGATTGAAATCAACATAAGCCCTGGAACTCGCAAAATTCACAACAGCACTAGAAACACCCGGAACTTTCTTCAAAGCACTCTCAATCTTCGCAACACAACTCGCACAATGCATTCCAGAAACAGGAATAATGGCTTTTACAGTTTTCCGCTCAAACTTATCCAAACACTCGCGACTACAAAAATAGAAAGTCTCACCATTCTTTTTCGTGTAAAATCTTGCGGTTATTGGGTTGACTTCCATCCCGCAAGATGGATCTTTAACCATAGTTTACACAAAGTGTAAATCATATTTAAACATTATGAAAGACAAGGTTTTTAATCTTCAGAACTTGACTTAACAGCATGTATCAAGAGGTGCTAATCTTCATAATCGGCTGCATCGTGCTTGTAAAAAGCGCGGAATATGCAGTCAAAGCAGTATCACACCTTGCAAGATTCTTCAGACTCACCGAGTTTACCACCAGCTTCATCATAATAGCATTCGTCTCATCACTCCCAGAAGGATTCATCAGCATCATCTCAGCACTCAAAGGAGACCCGAGCATAGGACTTGGAACACTGTTGGGAGGAAACATTGCAGATTTAACACTGATCTTGGGACTGATTGCCCTCGCAGGACACCCAATAAAAATACACAGCGGCATAATCAAAAAAGACCTGTACTTGGGAGCGCTATGCATGCTCCCAATAATTCTAGGCCTTAATGGAATATTATCTAGACTGGACGGAATCATACTTCTATCATCCGGAATAATCTTCATGATCATACTGCTAAGAGAACGCGAATACTTCCACAAACCATACCAAGACAAAGACCACTACCTAAAAAGTGCGCTGATACTCGCACTATGCATTGCTTTGATGATTGCGAGCGCGCACTTCATAGTCAGCAGTTCAGAAGCACTCGCGCTAGGAATAGGCGTGCCAGCAATACTCGTAGGATTAGTAATTGTTGCACTCGGCACAACACTACCAGAATTCACATTCGCACTGCAAAGCGTAAGAAAAGGCCACTCGGACATGGCAATAGGAGACCTCTGGGGAACAGTAATAGTAGACGCGTGCATAATGGTAGGAATAACAGCCCTGATAATGCCAATTGCAGTCAACCTATACATACTAAGCATTGTAGGAGTGTTCACGCTATTCGCAGTAGTATTCTCATTATTATTCATGAGAACAGACAACACGCTCACAAAAAACGAAGCAATGACATTGATATTCTTTTACATCGCATTCGTAGTAGCACAAATATTAATTCAATGACCAGAAAGAAATACCATTCGGAGCAGCGCCAACAGGAATTTCAACAATCTTTCTATCATTCTCTATTACAGAAACAGAATTACCATTCAAATTAGTAACCCAAACGCGATTATCAGGAGAAACAACAACACCATGAGGCGCGTCGCCAGTATCAATTGTTGCAACAACTCTTTTCTCAGATAAATCAACCTTGTACGTATTCCTGCCAGCGGGCTGATCAAAATAAACACCCTGATCAGCAACGTACACATATCTTCCGTCAGGAGTTGGATACATCTGAATAGGACCTTTTGCTTCTGGAGGTAAGACGACCAGTATCATTTCCGTTGATTTCAGGTCATACAACGCAAGCATTTTTGTATCAAAAACAGAAGCCATCGCAACATTATTTACAACACCAGCCTGCACGCCCTTGCCTGGCAAGTCAATTGAAGTGATATTCTTTGTGGCAAAATCCAACAATAACATGGCATTACCCATCGCCGCAATAACTGCCATCTTGCCGTCAGCAGTCAACCTAAGACCATGAGGCATACTGCCCTTTGGTAAAGCAATAGAACTGATTGCTTTAGTTTTCAAATCAACCTTGAAAATAACTTCCTCATTAGTTGATGTTGCATACGCATAAACGCCATCAGAAACAACATGAGCGAGATGGGAGCCAACATTAAAATCAAGCCTGTCGATAATTTTGTGCGACTTGGCATCCATAATTATGAGTTGGTCAGGATGGTCTTCTACCTCCTCGGCAGTCTCGCCATGAGCTTCAACAGCAATGATGCCCGTGGAAATCTTAAATTCTGGAGCGGCCATTTCGTGTTCTTCGCCATTCATTTCACTCATATCGTGCTCTTCTTCTTCCCCATGTTCAGTATTGGCAGTAATCAAAACCTTATCGCCAACAACTTGAACATTATGAGGAGCGTACTCAACCCTTGCGCCCTCGTGAGTTGCTACCAATGAAACTCTGTCAATCTCCTTCAAAGAAACAGCATCAATAACGCTGATGCTCCCGCTGGCCTCGTTAGCCACGAAAATCTTTTCTTTGACTGGAGCACAGGCAACAAGCAATATCAGCAATAAAAATAACAACTTTTTCATAAATCGCAAAACATAGAACTGATATAAAAAATGTACTTAACTTGCGTTAAGAAAGTATAATGGCGCCGGCAGGTATCGCCAACTTCGCTACGCTCGTTGTCGGAACCTGCCGTCGCGCATGTGCACAGTTTCGTAATTGCACGATGTGCTTGAAGAATTAACTGATAATGGCGCCGGCAGGATTTGAACCTGCGAACCCACTAAGGGAGCGGATCTTAAGTCCGCCGCATTTGGCCGAGCTTTGCTACGGCGCCGTCAAGAAAATGCAACACTCAAACGCTATATAAATTTAGTGCAGAATCAGTCGCGTTTTCTAACGCGCGGGTCTAATTTGTACTCGCCGATCTCAGATGCCATGTGAGCAGTAAAGACGCCTTTGATGTAATTCACTTCTTCAGGACTCAGCAACGCGTCAAGGCGTTCAGACCTCTTGCCATAAATCTGAATTCCAACAGAAGGAACAGATTCAACCATCTCGCCAAGATTTACGAGAATTCCGCTGGCATTTTCGACAGAACGCCTGTCCAGAAATTTGCGATCATGTGACAATGATTTTCTTTCAAGATCGAGTTTTTTAACAACATTTCTCTGCGTCATCTCTCCACCGTGCGCATCGACAAAAGAACAGCCCAAGTCCAAATAAACAACTCTGGAATCATCCTGCGGATAGTAAACGTTCTGCCTGCTTCCTGAAACATCAGCAAGAATCAACAAGTCACGATACATTTTGTCTTTCTTCAACGACTCAACTGCTTTTGCATCGTCCCTGCTTTCAGGCCCTGCCAAAAGCGTTGATGCAAAATAAAATGGCTTATGTGAATTCAATTCCTTGTCCTGGAAAGAAGGGAGATAAATAAAATGCAGGTCTTCCTCGTTTTTCAAAATAGCGGTTTCTGGCGTTGAAAGACCAAACTGGCGGGCCATTGCAGCAACAAGAGCTTCGTAAACAGGCTGGTGCTCTGCAGTAAGATTGGTTTCCCTGCCGACTTTTGTATTACTGCAATATTTCAAATAGACATCAATGCTCTCTTTGCTAGGCATCAGAATGCTTGCTTTGCCGCCTGGATTAGAGCCAGTTCTACCTGCCTTCATAACTACGTCAATCATAACTACTGTCTGGTGGTGAATACTTATAAACCTTTCGGTATGTGCTTTTAAAGGCTTTATAAAGCAAACCAATGCCAAACATTTAAAAAATAGCTATAAGAAACTCTTCTAAACGCCACCGTAGCTTAGTAGCTATAGCACCACCTTGGTAAGGTGGAGGTCGCGGGTGCAACTCCCGTCGGTGGCTTACATAATAAAAAAATAAAAACTAATTCATTGAATTGTTATCATTTCCTCAGCGTCTACAGCGCTGATTTCACGAATAACACTTCCGTCACCATTAGTCCTGAGCTGGTATTCCTTGCCCTTGGCATTAATCTTGATCTCATAGCCGGGAACAATCATTTCAGCACAGACTTCCAAGTCAAGAGTGCCATCCAATCCAGCAGCTCCCAAACAGGAGTCAGGCCATTCGCGCACAAAGGCTTCCAAGACTATAACTTCACTTCTCTGAGCGCCAACCTTCTCCATAATGTAATTTCTCGCTGCATCAACTGCAGGAGGAACTGGAAGGTCATGAATCAAACTCGGGCTTGTCGAACCACTGGCAGGCTCAACCACTGTTTCAGGAACATCTACGCCTGGAACAGGCATTGGCACTGGTACAACTGGTGCTGATACAGACTGTACAAAAGTCCTTCCATCAGCAGTCCTGCACTGCATAGGATAAGACTCCATTACTGGATTGCCTGCCTGTGCGCACTGTTCAAAGTTCGTTACCTCTCGAGTTGGCTCGCATCCTGTGATAACTGCCAGGAGCAAGAATATTGCAATACTTGTTATGTTTTTGTTCATTTTTGATCACCAAAAACGTGTAAGAACTCGATATATAAATACACATTCAAATGATAAGGGAAAAACCTAACCTGCTCACTAAAAGTGTGCTGCTAGAATAACTACGTTGTTTCTAATTTGGGAACATAAAGGTAAATTCTAGCGTACCTGAGAATTCTCCTGTGTCCCTGTCATAACTTCCAGTGCAGCGAGTATAGACGGATTTTCTCTTTGGTTTGAAAGCTGATTCCAGAATCCTTTTCGCGCGGTCGCAGAAATCATCCAAGTCGTAATTAGGAGTAGGTGCTGGGGTAGGAGTTGGTGTTGGAGTAGGAGTTGGGCTTGGAGTAGTTTCCCACGGGTATGAGCTTGGAGATGGTGTAGGTTCTTCCGATGGAGATGGGCTTGGAGTAGTTTCCCACGGAACCACTGGTTCGTCATACAGATATGAGCTTGACGGCGTTGGCGTAGGAGGCGGAGTGTCTGCCCTGCCCACTGACTCCTCAAAAAGAATCCAGCCAGCAATTAATGCGGCAAGAAGAACTGCTATTAAGACGAGACCATCGAGCACCTTCTTTTTCATGATACCTTCAAGAACAAGGTGGTTTAAAAACATTACGGTGAGGCATCAAACAGAAATAAAGCCGTACAATACACACACAATACTAATAACCTGCATTTTCTTAACAGCATTTAACATTCGGAGGATGATAACATGGCAAAAGACATACAAAAATACGCGCCTTGGCTGTTATTGATAGGCGGACTAGTTCACCTGGTGCCACAAATAAATCCGTGGCTAAGCGGACTAACAGGCGGAACCCCTTGGGTGCAAATCATCGTAGGAGCACTGTCTGTAATCATAGCATTGCTAAGCTTCAAGAAATAATTTTATTTAATTATTTTTTTATTTTAATTTTAACTAGTTCTAGAAATAAAAATATGAGCCCGCTCGGGTTCGAACCGAGGACTTGCTCGACGTCAACGAGCCGTCATAACCGCTAGACCACGGGCTCCTAGAACCTTCTCCCCTATATCTCACTTATAAATATTACGGCATCACAACGTTTATAAATAACTAATAGAACAATACACTTATGTTAAAAGAGGGTGCGCCGAGCAAATATTTCTTCTTAGGCATGATGGCAATAGCGGCCATCATAAGCGCGGCAGTGATATTTCCATTTGCAACAAGCATAATCGCAGGAGGAATTTTAGCATTCCTGTGCTATCCCTTGTATAAATGGATGCAGAAAAGAATCCATTCAAACGGAGTTGCTGCGTTCATCACAGCAATAATAATTGTTCTCGTAGTTGTAATCCCGCTTATTTTCCTCATCAAAAACGTCACAGGAGAAACACACTACCTGTACATTGTAACAAAACAGCATCTGGCCGGCGGGAACATAATAGAAACAAGATGCTACGAAGACACATTTGTTTGCAGAACACTCACTGACGTAAACGCAATGCTCAGGGACGAGAACATAAAAAGCTACTTGCTTGACAGACTAAATGACGTACTCGGGTTTATCACAAAGAAAGTAAGCGACATAATCTTCTCACTTCCAAAAATCATCATACACCTTTTAGTTGTCCTCTTCACAACATATTACGTACTAAAAGATGGAAAAGACTTCATACAACGCGCAGCACAAGTCGCGCCATTAAAAGTCCACCACCAAGACCAAATAATAAAACAATTCGGAGACGTAACGCACGCTGTAATCTACGGAAGCTTTGTGGTCGCACTCGTTCAAGGAACGCTCGGAGCATTCGGATTTTGGATGTTCGGCATAAACAGCTTCATCTGGTGGGGAGTCATGATGTCATTCTTCGCACTAATACCATTTGTAGGAACATGGGTTGTATGGTTTCCAGCAAGCGCATTCCTCACGCTGAGCGGATACTTGCAGGGAGAATCAGGACTCATCTGGAGAGGAGTAGGACTATTCTTCTACGGGCTTCTAATAATCTCAACAGTAGACAATTTCCTGAAACCAATCATCGTTGCAGGAAGAGCAAAAGTCCACCCTCTCTTGATATTAATTGGAATCTTAGGAGGACTATTCGTGTTCGGATTCATCGGACTAATCATCGGACCGCTCATACTCGCACTCTTCCAGACACTATTGCAGATCTATGAACGTGAAAGAAAACCACACGTTGACGAGCCAGAAGTGGACATCGTAGGACACGTCCACAAAAAACCGCACGGGCACTGAGAAAATGAAACTCACTGTAAAGGATATGGATATCGCAACAGGCGACGTTCAAGTAGTAATTCTAAACCAAAAAGACGCACGAGAACTAGATTTGCACCCAATGGACAGACTTGTTGTTAGAAAGGGCGCCAAAAAAACAGTCGCAATCCTAGACATAGCAGAAAGCAAAAAAGCAGTACCGCCAGGACACATAGGCCTGTTTGAAGAAGTACTAATCGCGATAAATGCAAAAGACAATGACAAAATAAGCATTGAGATAGCGGACAAACCAGAAAGCGTTACGTACATCAAGAAAAAACTTGACGGAAAATCATTATCGCCAAGCGAGATTCGTGCAATCGTACAGGACATAGTAGACAGCAATCTAACAGACGTAGAGCTTACCAGCTTCGTCATATCAAGCTACACGCGTGGAATGAGCATGAAAGAAGTTGCTGCATTGACTAGAGCAATGGCAGAAACAGGCGACACGCTAACATTCAACAAATACCCAGTAGTCGACATACACTCAATCGGCGGAGTGCCCGGAAACAGAACAACAATGATAGTAGTTCCAATACTCGTAGCGGCAGGATGCATAGTCCCAAAAACCAGCAGCAGGGCAATAACATCTCCAGCAGGAACAGCAGACACAATGGAAGTACTATGCCCAGTCAGCCTGCCAATAACAAAACTAAAAAAAATAATTGACGAAGTAGGTGGATTCCTAATTTGGGGAGGAGCGGTGAATTTGGCTCCAGCAGACGACAAAATAATCAGAGTAGAACACCCACTAAGCATAGACGCAGAAGGACAAATGCTCGCCTCAATAATGGCAAAAAAAGCAAGCGTGGGAGCAACACACCTGCTAATGGAAATACCAATCGGAAAAGGAACAAAAGTAAAAAATGTCAGGGAAGCAAAACACTTAAGCAAACACTTCGCAGAACTCGGACACATTCTCGGAATCAAAATCAAAACAATAATCACGGATGGAAGCCAGCCAATCGGCAACGGCATAGGCGCGGTGCTAGAAGCAAAAGACGTAATCTGGACGCTCAAATGCACCGACCGCGCACCACAAGACTTAGTAAAAAAAAGTCTTTGGATGTCAGGAATATTATTAGAATTCGTCGGCAAAGCAAAAAAAGGACAAGGCTACAAAATGGCCCAAATGCTACTGTCCACAGGAGCAGCATATGGCGCCATGACGCGAATAGTCGAAGCCCAAGGCGGAAAAATGCCAAACCCTGACGATTTAAAACCAGCACAAAAAACATACACTTACCGATCACCAAAAAACGGAACAATAAAAGCGCTTGAGAACAGCTCAATAGCAAAAATAGCAAGACTCGCAGGAGCGCCAGTAGACCCAGACGCGGGAATGTACCTGCACAAACACTGCGGGGACAAAGTCAAAAAAGGAGAACCAATAATGACGATCTATGCGAGAAGCGCGCACAAATTAGCATACGCTGTTAACACTCTTAAAAAAATTGATGGGATAATAATAAAATGAAACTTTACAGACTGCGCGAAGAAGACAGACAATTTCTCATGTCTCTACTTTACGCTACAGGCATAATTTTATTTTGGCGAGGAATATGGGAAATAAGTTATGAGATTCCATTACTCAAAAACGTATACTTCGTCTTTTTTGTTGGCCTGTTCATCCTCACAATGACAGGCTACATATACAAAGAATATGACCCATTCTCACAAAGGGTCAGAAAAGTCAGCAGGCTGCTGCACGACGTCGTACAGCTGCACAAAAGAGGAGAACTCCACGAAATATACTATTACGACGACATAGGAGGACACGACCACAAGCTCCTCCCGCACAAAATTAAAAAAATAGAAAACGATTTTGTAATATTTGAAGAAAAAGGGCACGAAGTCTTCATACCGCTTAGCCGTATAACAAGAGTCCACAAAGGAAAACAACAAATCTGGAAGCGTTAGGTTTAATAATTCACAAAATTAAAACTTGAAAAAAATGAGGCATGTAATTTTAATCGGCGTAATAATAGTGGCTGTTGCAGCAGCATTCTTCATGATTAAATCTTCAGAAAGGCCCGTCATAATTGAAGAAGTTGAAAGAATGGGGGCGCCTGCAGAACAGGAAACTGGAGCGCTTGTCAGCGCAACAATGGAAAGCAAAGTCGGCGTCCTCCTTGATGAAATTCCACAGTCTATAAGAGAAAGAACGGCACAAAGTCTTCTGAAGCAACCAGAAAATTTCTGGGTTGAACGAGCAAAAAACCAATTGCGATTAACAACATACAGGCTGATCTTCCGCGGAGATTTCTATGAAGAGGAAGAAGGGAAAAAGCAACTACCATTGCCTCCAGAAGAAGTATGGAATGTCCAACTAAAAGGCCCGCCACGCAGAGAAACAGCGGACGGTCATGATGCCGTGATTGTAGAATACGTTTTCACAAGCACACTATTATCAGACCCTGAAACTCCTGGAACATCAGAGCCAATCCTGACAGAAACTGGAGGAACCTGGGAAGAACCATTTATTTTACCGCTAGATCCAACACTTTTATTCCAGCGCACAAGATTCGCGTGCATGGACGAAGCAGAATTCCCGCCGCACAGCGTTGACCCTGAAGACATAAGCACATTCTACGACCACGAATGCGAAGTTGAGGAAGAACTCACAAACGAAGGATGCCACCAAACCGAACTTTCAAGCCAGTCCTGCGCGGATGCACTGGCAGAAAAAACAGGAAAAATTGAAACCGCAATCCGATTTGAAAGACTCGCGTGGAATCCTTCTCTGGCTAACAGCGTCAGAATAGGTCAAATCACAAATCCAACTGGTTCCGACCTTCAAGCAGTGAAAGACCTTAGCAGCAGGATAGTTTACAGATACGTTCCATCGAGTTCCTGCACTTTAGTAGAAGAATGCATAGGCGCTCCAGGATGGAGAAGACTCCTGCAATTCCCAGCTATTGACTGGAATACGGGAGCTAAAACGCTGGCAATAGGACAAGTAGATTACTTCGGCGAAGGCCTTGATTCTGCTCTCGCAGGGCACAATATTTACGAATTCAGCGAATGCCATGAGCATTATCACTTCAAGCATTATGCTGATTTCAGCTTCGGAGAAAGCGAACAGCTAAACACAAAAAGAGGATTCTGCCTGCAAAGCACTGCACGATTCAGCAACAATGAATTAAGCCCTCTAAACAACAAATATGGCGGCTGCGGTTACCAGGGAGTAGAATCTGGTTGGGGCGATGAATACTCAGCAGGACTTGAATGCCAATGGGTAGACGTTACAAACTTTGACACTGCAGAAAAAACTGTCACGAAAAAACTCGAGGTTAAATTGAATCCAAACGGCTTCCTCTGCGAAGGAGTGCCAATATTGGACGAACAAGGCAATTTAAAATTCGAACCGAGCCAATTCAAAACAGAAGACGGCAAGCCAGTTGACAAGCCAATGTGCAATTTTATCGATAATTACTTCAAAAATAACGTCCACGCACACGACGTCACACTGCCGCTTGATGGCGAAGGCTACGTCACAGCACCCTGCACAAAAGGAGAAATAGGGCCGTTCAGAAATTGCGGTTTCAAATTGCAGACAAAAATGTCAGAATGCACGCCAGGACAAGAAGTAAAGCTCAGCTGTTCAACAACCGGAGCTCCACAAGTTGTGCGCATTTGCGATTACAGCAGAGAGCTGGGCACGGCAATACCCTGCACTTACAACGGACCGCACAATGCGCGGTCGCTGGCAAACAGCGTAGTTGAAAGCGAACAAGAAATCACGTTCACCTGCCCTGCAATGATTGATGAAAAAGAATCGGGAGGCGTGTACTCTTTGTACACTGCACCGATTTTGACAGAAGATCAACAACAGCCAGTCAAATGCACGCAAGTTTAATGCCGGCTCTTATAACCTCTTGAAACCTTCTGCAAATGCCAATGAGCAACATACCACCTTGCTCTCAGAACTCTTAAACCACGCGCGAACAAACGAACCAGTCTGCCTTCCTTAGCAAACTTTGCAGCATATTCTGTTTCTCTCAACAATTTAGTTTCGCGCAATAAAACACCTTCGTGCAAAAATTTCTGAACACTCTCGCCGGCAGCAAAAGCCTCTGAAGCAGCAGCATAAACACGAAACACAGTGTAAAAAGGAAACACTGCAATAATATCAATCCAATACAACTTAATGAATTTCAAAACTTTTCTAGTATGATACCACTTAAAACACAAATCAATAATGAAAAAAGACACGATAAAATAATCTATTTGAACAATAAAATCGTGATACTCCTCGGCAACATGGGTGAACTCGACAATAATCAAAATTGCCAAAAGGCCAAGCATGTAAGGAACAGCCCTGTCAACAAGCTGTTCAACAGCTTCTAACCAGGCAGGAAGCTTTTTGCTCACGCCCTCTTCACCGCATTAACAATCGCTTCAGAATCAATCTTGTAAACCTTCATCAAAGTGGCAGGGTCGCCAGAACGCGGAATCTCCTTAACGCACAAATGAGTTATCGGAATTCCCAAAGAAGCAACAGCCTCGCCCAAGCCACCTTCAGCATAATGGTCCTCAACAACAATAACTTTTCGACCTTTTGCAGCGGCCCTAATTCCGCTTTCATCTAGCGGCTTGATTGAATACGCGTCAACAACTCTTACGAAAACCTTCTGCTCCCTCAAAGAATGCGCGGCTTTCAAAGCCTCATGAACAGTAACACCAGCAGCAACGATAAGATATTTATCACGGAAACTCCTAAGAACAACTTTACTTCCTCCAATCTTAAAACTCTCACCATTGCCGTAAATTACAGAAGTCTTTGGCCTTGACGTGCGAATGTAACCAAGACCATTATGATTCGCCAACAACTGTGTGCACTTTTCTGCAGAAACAGCATCACAAGGATACAAAACAACACTATTCGGAATACACCTAAACAAAGCTAAATCCTCCAAGCCCATCTGAGAAGGACCATCCTCGCCAATACTGACGCCGACATGAGAGCCACACAATTTAAT
>CAZDUA010000021.1:0-35332 GCA_964508495.1 uncultured Methanosarcinales archaeon
CCAAATACCGAAGTCAGCTGCATCAACAACGCCATCGAAATTCGCGTCTCCTTGGAATGGCTGAGCGATACTGCCCCAGTTCTGAGCAATAATGAAGAGGTCATCTATGTTCACTTCACCATTGGAATCAAAATCGCCAAACTGAGGGCCGATGCCCGGAGTGCCAGGAACAATAGGTTCCACTGGCGAAGGCGGAACTGATATCCTCATGGTCACCATGCCATAAACGTTTTTTGTAAAAGTAACGTCAAAATTCCCAGTCGGCTCATTTGACTGTAAATCGGCGGAAAATGGGAACAGAAGTCCTTCAAAATTCTTAATACTGCCAAGAACACCCGGCTCACCAATAGCTGAAATCGTCAAAACAGACTGGCCTGTCGACGTAATCACCTTAAAGGTTGAACCTTCGTGAATATTGCTAATCAGTTGAGCAGACTCTTTAGTCAAGTCGATTATTGCCTCTAAACCGCCACCGCCAAATCCACCAGCACCACCGCCTGGAACGCCAGGAACAGGAACAGGAGGTTGAGGACCAATAGGAGGAACTGGGTTAGGACCCGGAACCGGAGGAACTGGAGCAGGCACTGGACCGCCAGGACCAGCAGGAGCAGGACCGCCAGGTGGCAATGGAACTGGAACAGAATAACTACCCGGAGAAGGAATCTTAGGAAGCTGGCCGGCCGCTGAAGGAGGCACGTTCACCCTATACTGCAGCTCAAAAGCATTACCGATCATTCCATGATTCTCAATGTAAAGCTGAAAGCCATCGTCACTGTAGACAATGAAAAACGCAGCGCTAAGATCAAACTTCTCATTGTTGAAAAATATGTTGTTGTCTTTAATTCTGATGGCGAAAACAGGCTTTAATCTTGAACCAGCAGCAGATATGAATTCCACCGGGGCTTGAACGCCAGGCATCACGTAAAACTTGTCATCAGGCCTGATAGTGGTCTTTTGGACTGCTGCAAACTTGAACGTAAACCGTGCAGCATTAGCATTCTTGCTTGTCTTCTTAAGAACAACGACAACTCCATTGCCAATGTCCTGAGGCTTGTTAACTCGAAGAGTGTATTCAGTATTGCCAATCAAAACCACAGCAAAATCAGAACCGATATTCTTTATAAAAAAAGGCATCAAGTTAATAGGAGAAATACTGTAGGTCACGCCAACATCCAAATCAACGTTCTTGTTAGGCTCAATACGCTTAATAACCATCTCATCGCCAGTCTTCTCAGCAACTCCCTCTGTACGAACAGACTGACCAACACCTTTGAACATGAAATACATACCTGCAGCAGCAACTGCTAACACCAAAATGAGAACTAAAGTTTGAACTTGAGCTTTACGCATCAACATCACCTCTTCATAATAATACTTGAAACTGTTGCTTTATTAATCTTTTCAGGCAAATTCACCACCAGCTTGTTACTCCTCCATGATAGAAAAATATATTAACATGGGCTATTGTGAAAAACAATGCAAGGAGGGATACAATGAACGCAAACGATATGAAAATCATAGTATCAGTAATTCTACTCGGACTAAGCCTGTTCACAGGACTCGTGTTAGAAACAAGAATGGGAACAGGGTACACAATACAATTAGTGATAATCCTCATAGGCATAATACTCACAGCAGGGATAATCTTCGGACTATGGATGGACGCGGAATGGGCATACCCCGCAGCAACACTAATATTCGCGCTCGCACTAGCAAACCTCGTATGGCAGTTCTCAGCAACAAAAGCATTCCTGCCATTCGCATTCGGACTACTAGTAAACGTTGCAGGGCTGGTAATGTGCATAGCAAGCGTTGGAAACGCCATGTCAATGCACGAACTGGAAACATACGAAGCAGGAAAGAAACGAAAAAGATAATTTCTTATTTTTTTATTAAAAACTTGTGAACTTCTAAATAGATAAAGCCAGAAAACGCGACTGCAACAATAGTGAGCCATTCTCCAACAGACAAAGGCGCCATACTAAACACGCCCTGCAAGAAAGGAACGTACATGATAAGCATCTGCAAGGCCAGCGAGGAGAAAACAGCAAGCCAGAGCCACTTGTTAGCAAACGCGCCAACAGCAAAAACAGAACTGCGAACGCTCCTGCAACTAATTGCCTGGAACAACTCAAACATGACGATAGAAGTAAACGCGACAGTCTGCGCCTTAACCAGACTATGCCCCTGGAAAGCGTCAAACAGCCAAATAGTGCCAACAGTCAAAAAGACAGGATAAATGTAAATGTAAGGAGCGATGCCCTTGAAAACACTCTCATCAGGCCTTCTCGGAGAACGCTGCATGACGCCCGGCTCAGCAGGATCAACGCCCAAAGCGAGAGCAGGCAGGCCGTCAGTAACAAGATTAATCCACAAAATCTGAATAGCAATCAAAGGCAAAGGAAGACCTAACAGAATACTTGACAGGATAACAAGAACCTCACCAATATTGCCTGACAGCAAATAAGCCAAGTATTTCTGAATGTTATCAAAAATGCGCCTGCCCTCCTCAATAGCGCGGACAATCGTCGCAAAATTATCATCAGCCAAAATCATGCCAGACGCTTCCTTGGCAACATCAGTGCCAGCAATACCCATCGCAATACCCAAGTCAGCTTTCTTCAAAGCAGGAGCGTCGTTAACACCATCACCAGTCATAGCAACAACATGGCCATTAGCCTTCAAAGCCTGAATAATCTTCAGCTTATGAGCAGGATCAACACGGGCATAAACCGCAATACTCTCAACCTCTTTAGAAAGGTCAGAAATCTGGTCAAGCTCGAGACCAGTAACAGCCCTGCCCTCAATGCCAAGCTCTCGCGCAACAGCCTGAGCAGTATTAATGTGGTCTCCAGTAATCATAACAACCTTAATGCCTGCGGTCTTGCACTTCTCAATAGCATCTTTAGCTTCCCTGCGCGGAGGGTCAATCATTGCCTGCAAGCCAACAAAAACCATTTCTCTCTCAGGATCACTCTTAGCATCAACACCGCTCAACTCCTTATACGCGAAACCAAGAACTCTCAAAGCATTTTTCGCAAACTTATCATTCTGGGCAAGAATCGCAGTCTTCTCTTCCCTAGTCAAACGCTCAACATGACCATTAACCAAAACTTTGGAACACAAAGGCAATAAAATTTCAGCAGCACCCTTGCAATAAGCAACTTTAGACTTCCCAACAGAATGCAAAGTGGTCATACGCTTGCGCTCGCTTGAGAATTCTATTTCGCCAACGCGCGGAAACTTATCATGCAAATCTTCAACATCAAACTTGGCTTTCTTAGCACTAACGAGCAAAGCAGCCTCAGTAGGATCGCCAAAAACCTGCCAAGAATCATTCTCACGCTTCAACTTCGAATTATTATTCAAAGCGCCAATACGAAGAAGCAATTCAAACGCCTTTGAGTCCCTTGAGAAATAACCCTCAGGAGAATAACCAGAACCAGCAACCTCAACCTCCTGACGGTTAACATACAATTTCCTCACAGTCATCTCATTATGAGTCAAAGTGCCCGTCTTATCACTACAAATAACAGAACAAGCGCCAAGAGTTTCAACACTAGGCAAATTACGGATTAAAGCATTCTTCCTCGCCAAACGCTGAACGCCAATAGAAAGACCAACAGTAACAACAGCAGGAAGGCCTTCAGGAATAGCGGCAACAGCCAAAGCAATCGCAGTAAGCAAAATAGCAGAAACAGGCTGGTCAACCTTGAAAAGCCCGACAATGAACACAAAAACAGCAACAATAACGACAAGAATTCCAATATACAATCCAAGCTTTTTCAACGTCTTTTGCAAAGGAGTAGGTTCAGGCTCTGCCTCCTGAATAAGCGTGGCAATCTTGCCAATCTCAGAATGCATGCCAGTGCCGGTAACAATAGCACGCGCGTGCCCATTAGTAACAATAGTGCCAGAAAACACCATATTAACACGGTCAGCAACAGCAGACTCCTTCTTCAAAACAACAAAACTCTTCTTAACAGGCAAACTTTCACCAGTCAAAGCAGCCTCCTGAGTCTGCAAGTTGATAGATTCTAATAAACGAGCATCAGCAGGGACTTTATCACCAGTATCCAACAAAAGAATATCACCAGGAACAACTTCAGACGCGTCAATATCGCATTCCTGGCCATCACGCAAAACAGTAGCTTTCAAAGAAATCATTTTTTTCAAAGCTTCGATAGCTCGTTCCGCCCTGTACTCCTGAAAAAACCCAAGAATCGCGTTCAAAACAACAATAGCGCCAATAACATAAAAATCAACATATTCCTTAACGAATAAAGAAATCAACATTGCGCCAAGCAAAATCCACACTATAGGACTCTTAAACTGGGCAACAAAAATCCAGAACGGATGCGAGTGCGCTTCTTCCCTAATCTGATTAGGACCATAAACCTTCAAGCGATTAGCCGCTTCCTCTTTGGACAATCCCTTCTCAGAAGCCTTAAGCCCAGCAAGAACCTCTTTTTCAGGAAGAAGATAATACTCAACCATGAAAGATTTTCCTGCACTCGTTCTATATATAGTTAACGCAGGCAAAACATGTCGGAAACTTGCTAAAGTCATATTATGATACTCCAAGTTTCCGAACACATCGGATTCCATGCAAATGTTTATTAACCTAAAATGGAATTCCGATGTTTAAAATCCAGTATCATTGTTTTATGAAAAAGGTGACCTAATGACAACAGCAAAAGACCTGATAAGAAAAGATTACGTTTCAACAGACATAAAGGACACTGTAGCACAACTAATAGGCAAGCTCAGAAAAGCAGGCACGCACTCAGCACTAGTATTTGACGGCAAGAAATACTTAGGACTAGTATCACGAAGATTCCTTCTAACAAGCAGAATAGACCCATCAGAAATGAAAGTAGGCAACATAATCAAAAAAAGGTCAAAAGCAAAAACGCCGTTCTTCGTGCCAAAACTCGAAGAAAGCACGGACATCAAACAAATCTGCAAGCTAATGACGACATCAGACACAGACATGCTGCCAGTACTCAAAAAAGAACAAGTAATAGGCATAGTACACGCGCACGATGTTGCCAATGAAATAGCAAGAGAATACCAAAGACTAACTTGCGACGAACTCGCAAGCAAGCCAGCAATAACAGCAAGGCCTCAAGACCAAATAATCAAAATCATAACAGTCTTCAGCAGAGAAGGAATAGACCATTTGCCTATTGTGGACGATCAAAACAGGCTGATGGGAATGATAGCAATGAGCGATTTGGCAGAAAACCCGCAAGCATGGAATATGAGCGCACAAAAAATTTCGCAAGCAGCAAGCCACCAAGGAGGCAAACACACAGGCTACGCGCACGGCGAAAAAACAAAAATGATGAACCTGCCAATACAAAACTTCATGAGCACAAGACAAATATGCTGCACTCCGCCAGAAACAAAAATACCAGACGCGATAAAAACCATGGAAGAAAACGACGTGTGCAGTATCGTTCTAGTAAAATACGACAAGCCAGTAGGAATACTGACGATAAAAGACCTGTTAATGGATTACGCTAAATGAACATCAGAAGCACTGCATTTGAGCACGAAGGAAAAATACCTTCTAAATACACGTGCGACGGCGATGATATCAGCCCGCCATTATTCTTTTCTGACATTCCTAAAAACGCCAAAAGTTTAGTTCTCATAATGGAAGACCCGGACGTGCCAATGTACATAAGACCAGACGGAATGTGGGACCACTGGGTGCTGTTTAACATTCCGCCAGAAACGACAGAAATAGGAACAGGACAACAGACAGGAACGCCGGGAATCACGACAAGCAACAAGCTGAAATACGGCGGACCATGCCCTCCAGACAGAGAACACAGATATTACTTCAAATTGTTCGCACTTGACACAAAACTAGACCTGAAAGAAGGCGCTACCAAAAAACAAGTGCTCGAAGCAATCAAAGGACACATTCTAGCAGAAGCGATATTGATGGGAAAGTATAAGAAAAAGTAATTCTTTTTTTATGAAATTATAAGCATAACTTAAGCTTTGAAAGAGCTTAAGATAAGTTCAATGTAGGATTATCATAATTCTATTATAAGCATAACATTTAAATACTAATATACTAAAAACCACCCTGTGAAAAGGAGTCCGAAAAAGAAGTTTCCAGAAATTAGAAAACTCATCCTGAAAGACCTCTCCAAAGGACAAAGAACAGTCAACCAGATAGCATCGTCAACAAAATTAACGTGGAGAACAGTCGACAACCACCTCATCCACCTCATAGGCAAAGGACTCGTCGAGCCGGTATTCATCAGCGAATACGTCAAAATCTACAGGCTGAAGGTGAACCCATGAACAAGCCAAAAGTGCTAATGTTCGGATGGGAATTCCCGCCATACAAAAGCGGAGGACTCGGAACGGCGTGCTACGGGCTGACAAAAGCACTCTCACAACAAGGAAGCAAAGTAACATTCGTAATGCCAATAGCGCCAGAAGGAGCAACGGCCAAATTCGTCAAACTAATCGGAGCATCGAACATCTCCAAGACTGTCAAAATCAAAATCATCGACAGCCCGATAACAGCATACATGACCTCAGCAGGATATGAAGAACAATACCACCTCTGGGCGGGCAACAAAAAACAAGTCTACGGCAAAAACCTATTCCAAGAAGTACAAAGATACGCGGCAATCGCAAAACACGTCGCAAAAGAAGAAGAACACGACATAATACACGCGCACGACTGGATGACATACCAAGCAGCCATAAATGCCAAAAAAGTCAGCAAGAAACCGTTAGTCGTCCACCTTCACGCAACAGAATTTGACAGAACAGGCGACAATCCAGACCCAAGAATAAGCCACATAGAATGGCAAGGACTCAAAGAAGCAGACAAAATCATCACAAACAGCGAGTACAGCAAACAAAACATCATCAAACACTACAAAATACCGCCAGACAAAATAGAAGTCGTACACTGGGGAATAGAAGACACGCCAGCTGAAAGATTTGAAAAACCACTCGACGACAAAATAGTGCTCTTCCTAGGAAGAATGACCATACAAAAAGGGCCGGACTACTTCATCGAAGTAGCCAAAAAAGTATCCGAATACGAGCCCCACACAAAATTCGTAATGGTAGGAGACGGAGACATGCTCCCTAGAATAATCAACCGCGCAACAGAACTCGGACTAATGGACAAAGTAATCTTCACAGGAGCCCTAACAGGCAACGATGTCCATAGAGCATTCCAATCAGCAGCACTATACGTAATGCCAAGCGTAAGCGAGCCATTCGGACTTGTTGCTCTGGAGAGTTTGAAAAACGGAACGCCAATACTCATCAGCAAACAAAGCGGAGTGGCAGAAGTAGTACACCACGCGTTGAAAACCGACTTCTGGGACATAGACGAGATGACAAACAAAATAGTCAGCGTGCTAAGACACCCAGAACTGCAAGAAGAACTCAAAGAAAAAGGCAACAAAGAATCACAAAAATTCACCCTGGAAGAACCCGCAAGAAAAGTGCTTGAAATATACAACAAGGTGCTGAACAAATGACTAACATATGCCTATACTTCCAAGTACACCAGCCATTCAGACTAGGCAAGTATACGCTCTTCGACATAGGCAAGCACACGAGATACTTTGATGAAGTCAAAAACAAAGAAATAATGCACAAAATAGCACAAAAATGTTATTTGCCGACGAACAGCATCATCAAGAAATTACTCGAAAAGCACGATGATTTCAAAGTCACGTACAGCATAACAGGCACGGCGCTCGAACAATTCGAAAAATACGCGCCAAACGTGCTCAGAAGCTTCAAAGAACTAAACGAAACAGGAAAAGTAGAGTTTTTAGCAGAAACAAGCCACCACTCTTTGAGCTACCTCTTTGACAAAAACGAGTTCTACCACCAAGTCAAAGAACACAACAAGCTGATAAAAGAACACTTCGCACAAAAACCAAAAGTGTTCAGAAACACAGAACTAATTTACAACAATGAACTAGCAAAAACAGCAGAACAACTAGGATACAAAGCAATACTCGCAGAAGGATGGGACGGCATGCTCGGCTGGAGAAGCCCGAATTACGTCTACAAGCCAGCGGGAACAAGAAAAATCAAACTATTGCTGAAAAACTACAGGCTATCAGACGACATAGCATTCAGATTCTCAAACAAACAATGGGACGGCTGGCCATTAACAGCAGAAAAGTACGCGGACTGGATAGCGCCAATAATGGGAGATTCTGTGAACTTATTCATGGACTACGAAACATTCGGAGAACACCAATGGGAAGACACAGGAATATTTAACTTCCTGCGACATCTGCCAACAGCACTCAAACACCACAATATCAGCTTCCAACACCCAAGCGATCTGATTAAGACTGAAGCAAGAGAAGAACTCGACGTGCCAAACACGATAAGCTGGGCAGACGTAGAAAGAGACACGAGCGCGTGGCTGGGCAACAAAATGCAACAAGCAGCAAGCACAAAACTCTATCAATTAAGAAGTGCAGTATTGTCAAGCGGAAACGAAGAACTCATAGACGCGTGGAGAAAACTAAGCACGAGCGACCACTTCTACTACATGTGCACCAAATACTTCTCAGACGGAGACGTTCACAAATACTTCAACCCATACGACACGCCATACGAGTGCTTCATCACATACATGAACATACTGCAAGACATGGCGCAACAAACCAAAACAAAACCAAGCCTGCTATCATCAATAACCAGACTGCTCAAAGAGGTGAATGCGTGAAAAGAGGAAAACAAAAACGAACAAAGACAAAACCAAAGATTACGTTCACAATAACACGAAAAACGCTAGGCAAAACGCCGGAACAATACACTTTCCAACTAACTGATGGAAGAAAAATAAAAAGTGTGTACGAGCTGATAGACGAGCTCGAAACAATGACAGAAGACACTTTCAAAAAATTCGTCACAGGAACAGAAAACCACTTCGCAAACTGGATAGAACACGTGTTCAGCGAAAAAACATTAGCCGACGAATTACGACACGTACACAACCAAATAGACACGCAAAGAGCACTGCTAAAACACCTCGTAAGGGAGCTGACAAAAGAAAATGCTAAACGACGTTAAACCAGAAAACACATTCTGGCTAAAAGGCGGAAAGCCAATCAAAAACATCGCAGAACTAGGCAGAGAACTAAAACAAATGACCAACGAAACATTCAACCACCACGCGAATGACAGCAAAAATGACTTTGCCAGCTGGATAGAATTCTGCGTGAAAGACAAACAACTCGCAACACTAGTCAAGACAACAAAAAATCCGGAAAGAATGGCAGCAATAGTAGAAAGAAGAATACAAGAAATGACGGCAATTCCAATAAAACAAGAACAGCCAAAGAAAGAACACACAAAAAGAGTCCAGCAGGCATACCAGCCAACCATAATACGCACGAAAAACGTAACTCTACTATCATTCAAGCCAGAAATAATCAAAACACCAAACGTAACACAACTAAAGCTCGCCCGCCAAGTCATCAAAGCAGGAAAAACAACACCATTAGCAATTGCAGAACAAAAAACTATCATAAAAACAAAACACAAAACGATGCTGAAGCTCAGCACAAAAGAAAACGAAAAAGAAATCATCATCCACGAAGGAAAACCACACCATTACTCCATCGTACTGCTCGCATCGCACTTAGTGCTCGGACTAGTAGTAGGAGTAGCAGTAGCAATACTAGTGCTGGCATTCAACACATGAGGTGAAAAATGAAATACGACGTCATATGCATCGGAAGCGCGTCAATAGACGTATTCATATCCAGCAAAAGCAAAACGCTAGAATACGAAAAAATCCACGCGCACCAAGACGTCTGTCTGCCAATAGGCTCAAAAATACTACTGGACGCAATACACACTGATGTTGGAGGCGGAGGAGTAAACGTCTCAACAGCATTCGCACGACTAGGCTTCAAAACAGCACTAGTCGCAAAACTAGGAAAAGACGAACACGCAAACACGATCAAAAACTTCCTCAAAAAAGAAAAAGTTGCATTCTTAGGAAGCAGTTCAACAGGACAAACAGGATACTCAATAATAATCACAAAACTACAAAAAAACAGAACAATACTAACGTACAAAGGAAACAACGACAAACTACAAACAAAAGACTTCTCAATGAAGAAATTAAACGCGAAATGGTTCTACCTAGGAACAATGCTGGGACAAAGCCATGCGACACAATGCCAAATAGCAAAATACGCAAAGAAAAACAAGATAAAAGTAATCTTCAACCCATCACTCTACCTTGCAGAAAAAGGAGAACGATACCTGAACCCAATACTTGACGCGTGCCACATACTAATTTTGAACAAAGAAGAAGCACAAGCGCTAACAAGAACAAAAGCAGAAATGCCTGCGCTTCTCAAGAAATTACAACAAAAAATACCGATAGTCATCATAACAGACGGGCCAAAAGGAGCACACGCGTACAACGGAATGCAAATGTACACAATGACGCCAAAAGACGTGCCAGTAACAGACCCAACAGGAGCAGGAGACTCATTCGCAAGCGCATTCTTGGCAGCACTAATGCACAAACAAGACATCCCAACAGCGCTAAAATGGGGAGCGGCACAAGCAAACAGCGTCATACAATACTACGGCGCGACAAATATCCTATTGTCAAAAAAACAAATAATCAAACAAGCACCGCGACAATCGCGAGTAAAAGAGGTATCGCCGAACAAGTTCGGCGGAACCTCCTCGAAAAAACTCTCAGAGGTGAGATAATGTTAGTCACACTAAAAAACATTTTGAAAAAAGCAAACAAAGAGAATTACGCAGTCGGCTCTTTCAACGTAAACAACATGGAAATAGTGCAAGCCATCATTAACGCGGCAGTTGCCCAAAAATCACCGGTAATACTGCAAACTTCTGAAGGAGCGCTATCATATGCAGGAGTTGATTACCTGAAATGCCTTGCGTACACCGCAGCGCAACAAAAAGTGCCAGTAACACTCCACGTCGACCATGGGAGAGACTTAGATTTGATACGAAAATGCATCAAAGCAGGCTGGACAGGAATAATGTACGACGGAAGCCACCTTCCGTTTGAAGAGAATGTAAAAAATACGAAAAAAGTCGTGCAATGGGCACACAAAAAAGGAATAGGAGTAGAAGGAGAACTCGGAACAATAGGCGGAGCAGAAGAAAAAATAATTTCACGCCACATAATCTACACAGACCCAGAAGCAGCAGTAGAATTTGTCAAAAAAACAGGAGTAGACGCACTCGCAGTAGCAATAGGAACATCACACGGAGCGTACAAGTTCGAAGGAAGCGCAAGACTAGACATACACCTGCTGAAAGTACTCAAAGAAAAACTGCAAATGCCATTAGTACTGCACGGCGCGTCAGGAGTGCCAGCATGGCTCGTCACACAAGCAGCAAGATTCGGAGCACAACTAGGAAAGCCAGAAGGAGTGCCAGACGACCAAATCAAAATGGCAGTACAAGCAGGAATAAACAAAATCAACACTGATACCGATTTACGACTGGCATTTGACGCAGCAGTACGCAAGTTCCTAGCAGAAAAACCAGAAGACTTCGACCCAAGACACATACTAGCACCAGCACGAGACACAATACAACAAGTAGTCGAACACAGAATGCAACTGTTCGGGAGCAGTGGAAAAGCATGATAGTCCACATAGGAGCAGACCACGCAGGGTTTGCGTTAAAAGAACACTTGAAAAAGTTCCTGCAGGCAAAAGGATACCCTGTCAAAGACCACGGCGCGCACAAACTCGTCAAAACAGACGATTACCCCGACTACGCAGCAAAAGTATCCAAATCAGTTCAGAAAAAAGGAATGGGCATCCTAGTCTGCGGCAGTGCAGAAGGCATTTGCATAGCAGCAAACAAAATACGCGGAATAAGAGGAGTGGCAGTCTGGAATTTACAGAACGCAAAACTAAGCAGACAACACAACGATGCAAACGTATTGTGCCTGAGCGGATGGCAACTGCCAAAGAAAACAGCAGAGAAGATTGTGCTGACTTGGATTAAGACGCCGTTCTCAAAAGAAAAAAGACACGTGAGAAGAATAAACAAAATCAAGAGGCTCGAATGGAGATAATCCCAGGCATACTCGCAACAACGTTAAAAGAACTCAAAAAACAGCTGGACGCAGTCAGCTGGGCGAAAAAAGTACACATAGACATAATGGACGGAAGATTCGTGCCAAATAAGACGATAAGCATGCTGACCTTGAAGAAAGCAATACCGAAAATGGACATGCAAATACACCTCATGGCAGTCAAACCGCACAGGTACGTCAACGCGTTCGCGCGAATGGGAGCAAAAGAGCTCATCATCCACAAAGAAGCAACCAAAAAAACAGCAGAAACACTAGAAATGATACGAGAAAAAGGAATGAAAGCCGGAATAGCGTTCAACCCGGAAACAAGAATTGACAAGGACTCGCTAATCCACGCGGATATCGCTTTACTAATGACAGTACACCCTGGATTTTCGGGACAAATGTTCATCAAAAAACCATTACAAAAAATTGCAGAAGCCAGAAAGTACAATCCGACCATAATTATTGGAGTTGATGGCGGAATCAACCATACAACCTGCAGAATGGCAAGACAAGCAGACTTCGCAATAGCAACAAGCGATGTAACAAAAGCACAAAACCCAAAGAAATCGTACAAAGAACTGACAAAATGCGCATAGACCTACAAAAAAAAGCGGAAAACATCAGAAAAGACATAATCAAACTAGCCCCAACGCCCGACAACCTCGGAGCAGTTGAAATATTAACAGCGCTAATCGGAAGCATAAAACACAACCCAAGAAAACCAGACTGGCAAGAAAGAGACAGAGTGTTTGTAACAAACAAAATCTGGCCAGCATGGAGAACAACACTCGCGCACACAGGATACTTCGCAAAAAAACAACTATTGCAAAACGAAGAACAAGAAATTCACGGTGAATTAAACATCGCAGTAGGAAGCGCGCTCGCGGCAAGAATGGACGGCAAACCGCACAGAACATACTGCGTGCTGGCAGATGAAGACCACAACAAAGGCGCAACTTGGGAAGCAATACTAATAGCAGGAGCCAAAAAATTGAACAACATAACAGCAATCATTGACAGAAACGGCATACAAACAAACGGGTACACAGAAAACATACTCCCACTAGAGCCCTTAAGAGCAAAATACGAAGCGTTCAACTGGAACGTAATAGAAGTCGACGGGCACGACGTACAACACATAATAGAAGCAATACAGGAAGCAAAAACAACAGTAAAACCAACCGCAATCATAGCGCACACAACTCCCGGAAAAGGGATGAAAGAGCTCGAAAACAAATGGACACAATAACAGAAGCGCTAAAAGAACTAGCACGGCACAAAGACATAGTTGTGATCTTACAAGACACAACAACACCATTCGCAGAAGAACACCCGGAAAAAACAATACACTGCGGAACCACAGAGCCAGACGGAATAGCAAAAGGACTCGCGCTGGAAGGAAAAACACCTATAATAATCACAAAAAACACGATCAAAATAATCACGAGCATAAACTCAGAAACAACAACAATAACGCCGGCAGACACAGCACAGCTCAAAAAAGCCATAATCTCTGCCAGCACAATAAAAGGGCAAACGCACATTAAAACAGAACACGCCAAGCCAACAAAAGAAAAAACGCCGCTAACACCCGGCAAAGCAGACATACTCCGCAAAGGCAAAGATTGCACAATAATAGCAGGCGGAGAAGCACTAAAAGAAGCATTAATTGCTGCTGACAAGCTCGCCGGCCACGACATACAATGCACCGTGCTAAACTCTCACACAACGCCAGCAGACAAGCACGCAATAATCAACAGCGCAAGAATAACAGGATGCATAGTAGACGCTTCTGACGCTCAAGTTTCAGAAATACTAAGCCAGCACTATCCAGTCCCGATAAAGAAATCAGAACCGAAAACAGAAAACATAATTCGAGCAGTAAAACAAGCAATACAACAAAGAAAAAAAGAGCAAACAATACACGAAGACCTGCAATTCAAACTACACAACGGAGAAAACATCAAAAACCTGCCAGAACTGCACAAAGCGCTGATAACAATGAACGAAGAAACGTTCAAACACCACTGCAACGAGCACAAAAACGATTTCAGCACTTGGATGAGAGAAGTATTAAAAGAAACAACACTATCAAAACAAATAGAAACAACAAAAAAAGACGAAATAATACAAACAATCGCAAGATGGCTCCAATAAAAATAGCAATCTACGGAAAAACGCCGGAAAGCAAAGCACAATTACAAAAAGAAATACGAAAATCAGGATTCATTCTCGACGAAAACAAGCCGGAAATAGTCATATCATACGGGGGAGACGGAACATTCCTCTGGGCAGAAAGAAAATACCCCGGAATACCAAAAGCACTCTTCAGATACAGCAACGTGTGCAAAAAATGCCACAATTTGCCGATTACACACGCACTTCAGTTAATCAAAAAAAGAAAATACAGGCTAATCCCCCACAAAAAACTGCAGGCAAAAGTGGACAAGACCGTTCTATTGGCAACAAACGACATCGTAATCAGAAATTCTCTTCCAACGCACGCAATAAGATTCACGATAAAAATAAACGGCAAAGAAAGCATAGAATACATCGGAGACGGAATAGTAATAGCAACAACATTCGGCTCAACAGGATACTTCCACAGCATAACACGGCAGAAATTCAGCAAGGGAATAGGAATCGCGTTCAACAATACAACAGTTGAACAAAAACCAATATTCCTGCCGGAAAAAGCAAGAATAGAATTCACATTAACACGAGGAGAAGCATTCGTCGTAACAGACAACGAACCAAGAATGATACTACTAACGCCAGGAAAAAGCGTCACAATAACAACAAGCAGCAAAAAAGTAAAACTAGTCTCGTTCTAATACTCAGAAAAAGTCTGCGTAATCATCAAACCTGACTTCGGAGCCGGATTATAGAACCTTGGAGGAGGAATCCTGCCTATTAAGGCCACAGGGCCTGGAGAAACGTCCATGTCATCAAAAGGCTCAACAGTAATCTCAACAAAATCATACGGGTCAAAATAATTATCAATCACGTAATGCGAAGTGCCAATGCCGCCAAAGCCAGTCGTGAAAGTGCCCACTGACAAGCGCTGACCAGTTTCCGCATCAACAAGCCAAGTCTCAAACTGAGAGTTAATCTCATAAGAAGGAGGCAAGTCCTTAGTCATAATGTTCACCTGCGCCCTAGGATAACCATACCAAGTAGAACTTCTAACCCGTGCAGTGCCGCGAGGGTACAAAGGAGCATAACCTCCTCTTCCAACACCCTTAAAGTGTTCGACTTCAACCGGGCTCAAGTAAACAGTAGTATCGATACGCGCAAAATTAACACGCGGATCATAATGCGTAACCCTCTCAACACCATAACGCCTTGGAGCATCAATAGGAGTCTTATAGCTCGTCTCAGGAACAATAGCAAGAACTGTCAAACTCAACAAAGCAATCGCTGTCACGAAAATCGCGAGCTTTCTCATCTTAACCTCTCATCAAAATAAACATTCGGCTCCCTAATAACAGTTCTTGCAGGCCCAATATTTCCAATAAGCACAATCTCATTAGGCATTGGGTTAGGATCAGGATAAGACTCACGGGTAATCATAACTTGCTCAAACATGTGCACAAGCCTTCTAATCTCAAAAGTCAAACTCGAAGTAAGACCAACACCACTCTTAATTAATCCAAGACTCAAAGAATACTCAGTCTCATCATCAACAAGCCAGACTTCATAAGCCTCATTCTCGCCAATCGGAGGCAAGTTGGTAGCCTGCAAGAAAAACTGCGTTCTCGGCCACGCATCGTTCAAACTAGCGCCATATTCGTTGCCAGTGCTCAAAATCCTTGCTGTGGCTTTAGCAATAGCAGGGTCGCCGCTAATAAGTTCGCCGACAGGAGAGTAAGGAAGCAAGTCAACAACAGCATCCAGCCTCACAAAGCCTCTAACGTTAGGATCAAAATTGCTAATGCGCCCAGGGTTACGGCCCTGATTGGAAAAAGTGTTCGTATCCAAATTGAAAACATCTGAAAACGCGCTCTTGGCGCCAGTATTAGTCACACGATAAGTCGGGCCTTTAGAACCATAGTTTACAAGATACGGCTGATAGTTAGCGCCAAAATAACGGTCGCGCGAGTAAGGGTCAAACACCCTCCTATCCTTTGCCAGCTGGCCAGCATAACCATCAATATTAGAATCATAAACAGCATAATCGTGAATAGCGAGAACAGTAGTAACAAGCAACATTGCAATGAGAACAATAACTGCAAACTTGCGCACTATAATACACCTCTTTCTGTGTATCAATTAGAAAGCGACATTTATAAATGTTGTGATAAAGGAAAACTCAAAATTTGCTGTCAATTGTGCAGTCTGTACAGAGTTTTCGCTCTTTAGGAAGAGCTTCTCTAATTCTGGCTTCGTCAACAGTCCAACTTTGAATATGACCGTCCATCTTATGACTCATACAAGACCTTCCCAAAATGCCTTGAGCTGAACGTTTTGCTTCTTCAAGATTCGCTTCTGATACCCTTGCGTAGAAAAGAAACTCCTTGCTTTCTGATCCATCATTCCTTATTTCCTTGTATGGAACCATGACATAGTAATCCCGAACTTCACCGCGAGGTTTAGCGGACCGGTATTTACGCAATTCTGACAAGTATTCGACCACTTCAGGGCTCAAAGCAGCTTCTTTAACAGCCATAGAAGATGCTAAGAGAACAGTATTTAAATACCTTATGACAGAAAAAAGCGAAACCTTTATAAATGTTTACTACTTATTAGTGACTATATGGTGGGCGATTCTTTTTCCGAACTTAACATCTTCCAACTACTAGATTTAGAGAGAGAAACAGTCCAAAAGATAAAAAAAGCGCGGACGCATAGTGACCGACGTTCTCTTTGGGAGCAACATAAACAAATAATCCATCGCCTTACAGATTTCGCAATCCGAGACCCGCTAACCAGACTGTTAAACAGGAATGGATATCAGGCATTAACAGAAGGGCTTATAGAACAATGCAACAGGGAAAATAAAAACTTCGCACATATTATTTTTGACTTAGATGACTTCAAGAAAATTAATACAAATTACGGCCACGACATAGGTGATAAGATACTTCAAAAAAGCGCAAATATACTCTTAAAGGAACTTCGAACACCACCGTACCAGAATGGTTATGCTGCAATATTACGTGGTGAACACCCCATCAGAATGGGAGGAGAGGAAATTGCAGTGCTACTTCCTGATCGAACAACAAAAACAGGCAAACAGGGTGCTGAACGTCTCAGAAGACTAATAAAATCGTCCAGAGAAGAAAAACTGCCAACGGTCACTGTTAGTGGAGGCATTGCTTCTTTCGATACCGTCATAAAAGCATACCTGGCACACGGTGCGCGTCCAACGAATGATGAAATTTCAGACGCACTCTACGTTTTTTCAGATTACGCACTTTATCACTCCAAAGATGCCGGAAAAAACAGAACAACAACCTTCGAAGAAGCAATAAAAGAACCGGTGACTGCAGAGAAAGAGAAACGGCTCGGAGATTTGGTGACTCTTGCCCTATCTTATCAGAGAACATATGGAGCAAAGTAATATGCTACAACACCATCAAAATCTTTTCCCTGCAGCACCAAACGCGAAAACAGGCTACCACCGCATTTGGATTAGAGACAACATCTACGCAACATTGCACGATGACAAACAAGCAGTCAAAACAATACAAGCACTATTAGACATTCTCAAAAAGCATTCTTACAAAATGGACTGGATGGTAAAACAACCACAACCAAAACACGCTTACAGGTACATACACCCAAGATACGATGAAAACGGAAACGAGCTGCCAGAGCCATGGGGAAACAAGCAAAACGACGCAATCGGCGCATTGCTGTGGAGAATAGGAGACCTTGACAAAAAAGGAATTAAAGTTTTAAGAGAAACAGACAAAGAAATTGTTCAGAAAATTGTTGACTATTTGCAAGCAATAGAATACTGGCACGACACAGACAACGGAATGTGGGAAAACAATGAAGAAGTGCACGCGAGCTCAGTAGGAGCATGCCTTGCAGGGCTAATTAGCGTGCAGAATATTGTCAACGTGCCATTGCACTTGATAGCACACGGAGAACACACGCTGAGAACAATGCTTCCAAAAGAAAGCATGACAAGACACGCTGATTTTGCACTATTGTCATTAATCTGGCCGTACAAAGTTGTAACAGTCAATGAAAAAGAGCAAATTTTGAAAAACGTTGAAGAACAACTAGTCAGAGAAAAAGGACTCATTAGAAACCACGGAGACGACTACTACAACAACGGCAAAGAAGCAGAATGGCCAATGGGATTTGCCTGGCTCGCAATAATCTACAAAGAACAGAAAAACAAATACCACTTCTACCTGAACAAAGCAAGAAACGCGCTTAATGAAAATAATGAAATGCCGGAACTATATTTTGGTGGAACAAGCACGCACAATGAAAACACGCCATTGGCGTGGGCGATGAGCCTGATGAGGATAGCACAATGAGCGAATTCAATACAAAAGCAATGAGACAAATAATGGAAGAGGTAATGCGAGACATAGATAGAAAAATTAAAAGAGCAACCAAACCGCGACAACTGCCATTCGTCTGGAAACTAACATACAACGGAACAACATCACACGCAATTGGCACCAACCACACAGTCCCAGACGCATATTCAGACGACGCACTCCTCTACGTTATAGCAAAAGAAAACGTGCTAATAGAAACAGACAACAGAAAAATACCACAAGAAAAAATTGACGCACTATGCTCAAAAACACTATCAAGCACAATAGAACAACTAACACTACCAGAAAGAAGAATCATTTCAGACATAACAGGAATGAGCATATCACAATTGCGCGAATACCCAATCGCAGGATTTCATTCCCACCTTGTAAGCAGGTATTACGACTCAATACCACTAAAATCAATAGACACAACAATAGTTGAACACGCGGAAAAACTAGGAGTTCCGGTAAAAGGACTTGAAACTGTAAACGAACTCATCGAGTGGAAAGAGCCAGAAAAATACATCCTCGCAGACATAAAAGAACTGATAGAAGCAGAAAGAAAAAGCTCATGGAAAACAACACTAAAATTCATAAAAGCATACGAAAAAGGAGACCTTGAAGCCCTGACAAAACAAGCAAACAATTACTCAATAAAATCTCCAGAAAGAAATCAAAGAATGGTCGAACGCTCAATGCCATACCTTGAAAAACCAACACTAATCGCAGTCGGAGTAGGACACTTTGTAAAAGAGCCCACCATGCTCGCAATGTACAAAGAAAAAGGCGTTAAAGTAGAAAGAATACAATAAACTTTTATATTCCAAGTACAAGTTCTAGCTCAATGGATTATCTGGCTCTAAGAGAGCAACTGGAAAAAAGAGGACTGCTCAACAAAACCCCCTGGTATTACGTCCGCATAATAGCAATCATCACTACTTTATTCATTGCAGCCTGGACAGCATTTTATCTTTTTGAAAACATATACATAAGAATGGCATCAGTGCTGGCGCTCGGATTTATCGGAGTGCAAATAGGATTTTTAGGGCACGATGCAGGCCACAAAGCAATATCAAACAAGCAATACGTCAACAACATAATAGGATATTTATCAATGACTCTAGTAAACGGAGTATCATGGTCATACTGGTCAAGCCACCATAATGCACACCACAAAGACCCAAATCATGTAGACGAAGACCCGGACGTCAAATACCTCATAGCAGCATTCAGCCCGGAGCAAGTGCAAAAGAAAAACAGATTTACCAGATGGCTCATCAAAAGACAGACGATATTTTTCGTTCCAATGCACTTTTTAACGGCGTTCAGCATGGCAATAAACTCGACAACACACTCGATAAAAAATGCCAAGATAACAGACGCGGGATTAATGGCGCTACACTTCACCGCGTGGATAATCATCCCCGGCATATTCATAGGATTCGGATGGGCCGTGCTATTCTACGTGATTGCAACTCTACTCAGAGGAATATACTTCGCAATGGTATTCGTTCCAAACCACGTCGGAATGCCGATGCTAAAAGAAAACCTGCCATTCATAGAAAAACAAATAATGACTGCAAGAAACATAACACCGTCCTGGCTGAAAGATAGATTCTTCGGAGGACTTAACTATCAAATAGAACACCATTTATTCCCAAACACCTCAAGAAAACAGCTGGGCGAGTGCCGAAAAATAGTCAAAGAGTTCTGCCAGAAAAACAACATAAAATACGAAGAAGTTGGATTCTTCAAATGCTACAAAGACGTGCTCTCACATGTGCACAAAATAAGCAAAATAACAAATTAAAAAAAATTATTGCTCGTACCTTATAACACACTGGTTCTCAACACAATCAAACCCAGTAATCCTTGGCTGAGATGCGGGGTCAATGCACATTGCAGTAACAATACTGCAGGGAGGCTGGCCGCAACGGTTCTCGTAATAAACAGGAGGCTTGTGCAAAGTCTTAGTCGGACCTGCAATCTTGTAAGGACCGCAAATGCCATTCACTCCCATAAGCTGACAATCGCTCTTCTGCAAGCAAGAATTATCAAAACACGCCTCAGGAGTTTCCTTCCAAGTGGCATCCTCGCACAACCAGTGCGCGCTGGACAAGCCACTTGACTCTTCAACAACTTCAGGCTCGCTCAACCTCGCAATACACTTGCTGTTCTGACACTCACATCCACCATAACAATCAAGAGTGCCGGGACGACAATCCATGGTGCAGGCCACACCAGCGCAATCAGGAGCTTGGCCGGCAGGAACACAACCAGTCGCATGACAACAATCAGCTGGAACACAATCAGTATTTGAAGAACACTCTTCGCCAGGACAAGGCGCGAACTCGCAATTAGGACCAGTCCTGCCAACACCACTGCCATCAGGACACAATTTAGCTTCCTCAGTGCAAGCTACAGGCTTATTCCAACCCTCGCGAGCAACATTCTGACATTTATGGTCAACACACTTTGTCTCCAAATGCGCCGCGATTCCAGTGCAAAAATCAGGACAATCCTTTGAGAAATCAACATACTTAGACCCGTACAACTTATTGCCAACAAAACAATTATCAGTATTCTTATCAATGCCGCCGCAAGTGCAGTCAGCATCAACATTGCACAAAAGAGCATCCTCTAGCATGTTATCAGCAGGAGGGGTCACAACCGGCATTGGAGGAATAACTGCACAAGCAGACAATAATAAAAGAATAAAAAATAATTTTTTCATTTTCAGCCAATCTCATACGAAACGCTAACCTGCGCTGAAATGTGCACGTCTTGCGGTGAAATGTCGGTAGGCGGAATCTCAGGACCTCCCATGCCTTCTGCCTTAGCCATCATAACATCACCACGGTAGAACGGCTGAACATAATAGCTGTTCTCGTTCAACGACAAGACCTTGCCAAGCTTAACGCCAGCACCATCAGCCAAAGCTTCTGCTTTTTCTCTCGCATTCATGGTCGCCTTTCTCAAAGATTCAGTCTTGACTTCACGTTGTTTTTCTTCAGACAGCTCAAAGCTGATACTTTCAACATTATTAGCTCCAGCCTGAATACCGACATCAAGCAAAGGACCAACCTTATTCAAGTCTTTTGTAGAAACTACAAAAGCGTTGGTTGCCTGATAGCCCTTGTCAACCATACGTTGCAAGTTCTGATCCCATTCCTGCAGTTTCTCAATTCTATAGCCAGTCGTTTCTATCTCATTCTCACGAACGCCAGCCTGCTTCAAAGCAGAAACGACGCTATCGCCGAGCTCACGGTTTCTAACCTGAGCATCCTGCGCTGTCTGACTGTTAGTTATAATCCTAAAACTGACTTTCGCCAAGTCAGGAGCAACGTCAAACTCAATATTACCCTGAACGTTAATAGCGTTCTGCTGCTCGCCAGGAGGCGGCTGAATAACCTTAATTTCACATGCAGTCAAAGCAATAAGCATGACCGCCAAAATTGCAAACATTGTTTTTTCATTCATTTTTGATCACCTGCTTTGTGGATAGTAGAGCGTTAATAAATATCCTATTTTTTAGTAAGGGAATTGCCTAACTGTCTTTTATATTGTGCGCTTTTGTAAAGCAAGTAAATAAGCATTACGGCAAGTATGACTGCAGCAATACCAAATATCATAGGCCATTGAGAAGCCTGCGCAATAGGCTCGGGAGCTGACTGAGCCATCATAAGAGCAGTGTCTGCTTCAGCTGCCATTTTCATCTCAGCAACAGCTGGCTGAGGAGTTGCAATTCTAAACATTGAGAAAATACCGCCAACAACGCTAAATATCAAGGATACAAGAACAATCCAAATCTTCATCTCCTCAGGATTAAGAATACCCTTTCCCTTACTCGTCAAAGAATAATACTTCCACTTCCTGCCCTCATCATGCCTTTCAACAAGACCCGCCTTTTCCAAAGCCTGCAAGTGCTCTTTAACAGTCGGAACAGACAAGCCAAGAGAAGCAGCAATCTCGCTCTGCATGTGCCTGCGCTGGTTTAACAGTTTCAGAACATCAACTCTAGTGCCGCTAGCCAACGCTTTGAAAGTTTCCTTATCAAGACGGATATCCATGACGATAAAAGCGGGTTGTTAATTTATTAACGTTTGGATTTTGTTAGGCTTTCTTCTCAAATAATTCTTCTATAAGTTCAACATACATTGCAGCGCTCCAAGCCTGCGCGAGACAGCCAGCAGGCGATAATTTAGAAGCACTGCTAAGCTCAGAGTGATGGCCAATCGCACCCTCATTCAAAATGTCCTTAGTACTGGCTTTCAAAATGTGCTGAATGTGGTTTTTGTACTTCTTCTTGTCAAAAGCGAACAACACAATAGCCGCAAGATTGTTAATCCAAAACCAACTGTCACCAGAATGATAACTTTTAGAATTCTCGCCAGAATGCTCTTTCACAAAATAAGGACTGCTCTTATCAATAGTTGACAAGCCGCCCCAGTCAAGCCAAAGTTTCGGCAAGATTTTATCAAAACACTTAATCCAATCACTCTTGGACAAAAGCTCAGGGTACGCATAAGCAGCAATGAAAATGTTAGGACGAATAGTATCATCATTCGCACCATCAGACAGATAGCCTTTTTTGAAGAAAACTTCCTTGACCTTCACTTTCAAACTCTGCTCTAAAGGATGCTCTTTTTTCAACAAACGATAAAGACGGCAGGCAGCAAGAGTTAATGCCTGGATTTCAATCCTCGCGCCAGACCTGTCGATGCTGTCCATCCAAGTCTCCTTTGAATTAGCGACCACAAGCCCATCCTGCAGATTCTTCTCAACTTCAGACAAGAAAAACTCAAGCTTTCTTAACAGCCAACCGCGCTCCTGCTTTTTCAACTCAGGCAAGTAATCCTCAAAACGCAGGAAGAGCCAGCCAGAATCGGCAATGCAATCAGTAAGAGTGCCTGGAAGTTTGCCGCCAGGCAAAAGCTTCTCAATCCAAGAAAACAAAATAACTTTTGCAAGACTAATCTGCTTAGAATGCAGCAAGGCCTTCACAGAAATCAACTCATCACGAGCCCACCGCTGATGAAACCAAGGCAGGCCTGCATAAAGACCATGATTCTCACGCAAACAAGCAAGAGAATACTGCGCGCACTCAAAAGCAGTACGAAACTCATTGTTCTTAACATGATGACCAGCGATAATATTAGACGCGTACTTTTCAGCCTCAACAGCCAAATCATTCTTTCTCTGCCAAGAAGTCTTTGCAAACTTCAACGCCTCATCCTTTGAAGCAGAAAAAGCCGTCGCAAAACTTCCGTTCGCCCTGAAACCGCGCAAAACCCAGCGTGAAAAAGGAGCACTATTACGCAATTCGTCATACGTGTACTTTTGCTCCTCCCACGTTTCAAGCTTTTCAAAATCACAACCGTAAAACGCCAGCCAGAAAGAAAACTCCTCGCCCGAACGCTCGTGAACATTATTACTCTTCTCAAAATGAACCAACAAGGCCTTGTCGTCATTTGAGAACTCATACTTCCTACCCCACTCCTTATTGTCAAAGTTCAGCTTGCAGTCAAGAATAACATCGACCTTCGCGGGAGAAGACAACTCATAAAAGAAAACAGGCAGCCTGTGAGCAAACCAAAAAGATTCCTGCACGCCATTCCTGTCGCGCGAAACTTTCCACAACTCGTTCAAAATAGCGCCAGGAGCTCCCTTGAGGTCAAAATGCGCAATTGTCTTGAAAACCTTGCCTTGATGAGAAAAGAAAACTCCCTGATATCTGGACTTAATTCCAAACAAACCAAAACTACCAGAACTGTTGGAAACGATAAAGCTCATTCTTCACCACGATAATACTTCGCAGCGTCTTCCGGAGCAACAGAGTTAATTATGATTCCAGAGTTAAGCTCAAAACCAGCCCAAATAGCAGAACGCGGGCAAACTTCAACATGAAAGTGGAAATCCTCGCCCTTAGGACCATATTGGACTAACATATTATAGTCAAGATTTGCCTCGTGAACTTTTTTCAAGACTTTGCTCACAATATCAGCCAAGCTGGCAAAATTCACATTCTCAAGACGTGCAATATGTTCTTTTGGGAAAATCCAGACTTCATAGTTGAAGCGCGACGCGTAAGGCGCGAACGCGACAAAATCAGCATTCTCAAAACAAACACGACCGCTGTTCTTCTCAGCCTGAATAACAGGACAATAAGGACAGGAAATAAATTTGCGCAAAGCTTCAAGCTTTTCCCTAATCTCAGGAGGAACAACAGACGTTGCCATAATCTGCGAGTGAGAATGCACAATAGAAGTGCCTCCAAGATAACCATGATTCTTGAAAACATTAACATAAGCAATATTCGGCTTTTGCTCAAGCTCAACAATTCTTCTTGCGTAAACATGCAAAACTTGCTCGACATCCTCAACAGACAACTGGGCGAGCTGGCGGTCATGACGAGGAGTCTCAACCACGACCTCATGATAGCCATACGCATCTGCAAAAGTGTAAAAACGATTATCAGTCTTAGGAACAGAAACGCCCTCAGGCTTTAACGCGGCAAACTTGTTCTCAAACCATCTTAACTGCCAGTTGCCATTCTTAACAATCCTGCCAATCTCAGGAGGAGTGAGATTTTCGCTGTTCGGACAAAAAAAACACTGGCTTACCGGAGCGTTAACAACGGCTTTTTGAAGCTCATGAGGCCTTTGACCTCGCTTAGGAGAAATAACAACCCAGCGGTCAAGAATGTAATCTCTTCTAAGTTCCCCCATCATACACCTCTTTTAATGAAATTTAGAATAATCCAGCGTTTATAAATGTTTTCTCAACCGTAAAGTTTATATATAGTACAAACCCCAAGGGCATAGATGGAAAGAGGTGAGCGCAGTATTGCCATCGCAGTGCTGAGCGTTATCGGCATTGTCGGACTGCTTGCTACGGTCACCTTATTCCTAGGCGAACCAACAGCGAACGTCGCACAAGGTCAAAGCATATACACAACTGAGGACCAAGCCGCACTCGGAATGGATTGCCTGAACAGGCAAGTATACTTCCTCAGGTATGAAGCGAACTTCGGCGTTTACTGCTGCCCAGAACACATGATAGGGCAGAACGAATGTTTGGTCGAGAAAAAAATACTGATAATTTAAGATATAAAGGAGGATGAAATCAATGGCAGACAAAAAAGAAGTGAGCATCTTGCTTTTAGGCATCGTTGCAATACTTGCAATCGTAGGCCTAGTATTATTGTTTACAAGTCCGGCAGCAACGGGACGAGCATTTTTCCCGCCACCATTGCCACCAGACGTCCAAGCACCAACAAGTGATTATGGACCAATCATTGCAGGCGGTGGACAATACGGACAAATCGGCAACGCAGTTCTAGTATCAGCATTAGAAGGAGCAAACCTTGAAAGATGTCCAAACGGCGAGCTAAGAACAAGAGAGCAGGGCAACATAAACTATGAAGCAATACCAGGCAAATACTGCAACTGGTTCTACTGCCCATCATTAGCTGAAAGCCCAGACCCAGCAGCAAAACCAATACTTGCCTGTGTCAACATGCCAAGCGTATGAATGAAGAATCGCTTGGGATAATTATTTTTGCTCTCATCGCCCTCGGGGCGGTGTTCGCATTTATTTTCGTTCTAGGTGGACCTGAACAAACAGGAGCAGTTGCAGGAAGCAGCAAACTAGGAACAAGCTGGTTTAGAGTTGACGATGCGTTCAGTGCCTGCGACAAAGGCTCACATTGCAGCGACGGCCTAGCCGCACTTCCAACAGGCAATTACGACCCAGTAACAGAACTGTTCGAATGCAAATGCCAGACAAGCGACCACAGCTTCACATTCTACAGAAGCAAATACGCGCCAGGATAAGCTTTTATTATACACTATTCCTAGCCACAAATATGCATCCATTACTACCTGACAAACTAAAAGAAATACTCACAAAAGAGGGCATAACAACCTTCAGGCCCGCGCAAGAAAAAGCACTAAACGCAGGACTACTAGAACACAAAAGCCTACTAATCTGCACGCCAACAGCAAGCGGAAAAACGCTGATAGCCGAAATGGCAGCGATGAAAGGCATTCTTGAAGGCAAAGGGAAGGCCATTTACATCGTGCCGCTAATTGCTCTCGCAAACGAGAAATACAAAGAATTCAAACGCAAATACGGACACTTATGCAAGGTAGCACTAAGCATTGGAGACCTTGACACTTCAGACCCATACCTGGTAGAATACGACCTGATAATCTGCACTGCTGAGAAACTGGACTCTCTGATAAGACACCATTCACCATGGCTAAGCTTTGTCTCACTGGTCGTGATAGATGAGATTCATTTGATTAACGATGTAGAAAGAGGGCCGACATTGGAGATTTTGATAACAGTACTAAAACAAGTTCTGAAAACAGTTCAGATAATCGGGCTGAGCGCGACAATAGGAAATCCAGACGAACTCGCAGAATGGCTGGGCGCAACACTAATAGAAGACACTTGGAGGCCAGTGCCATTGAAAAGAGGCACGTTCCATATGGGAGAAATAGAGTTTATAGAGCAGCCATAATAAAATTCATTACAAACCTAATGCCCATAACAGCAAAACAAACAGGAATCAGGCTGATCAAAAAACCAACAAGAACGCCAGCATAATCAAGCTCGAACAATTCCTTGGCAGCCCTGAACAACGTCGCAGTGCCGATGACAAAACCATACGCGGCCAGCAAAGCTGAGAAAACAAGCCCATACGGCATGAACGAAAGCGCGCCGCCAAAAAACAGCATAATAGCAGGAGCAACCATTGAAAGCACGATTGCAGAAAGCCCCTCATAATAACCGCCCCTGCCGTCAAGAACGTGCATTGCGAGAGAAAAGAAAAACGCGAAAATAGCAGACAAAACCATCAAAGAAAACAAAACAACAAGCGTTCCATTAATGATAAAAGTCTGCGAGAGTTTGGTGCTCGAATACCTCCACGCAAAGAAGAATACCCCGATTGTTGCGAACAAAGAAGCAGTCAACAAGTACATCAAAACTTTTGCAAAACTCTGACGCTTAGCCTTCTTTATTTCACTAACAGGATCATATAATAGTGCAAACATGTTTCCCCCTTTTTACCTAACTATGCCGAATAGAGTATTTAAAAGTTAGGATTTTCAAACCGTTAGAAAAGGCAGACTTTGTTGAATGGTTTATGACTTGTGTGTTATGAACGAAGCGCTCAACGGGTCTTCTTTTTATAGTATTCTTCTAGGTGGCTGTTCAAAACATACAGTGCAGGAATAACCAGAACAAAGCCAAGTACCAGCGACAACCCCAACGCGCGGTTGCCAAGAGTGATGTCAAGCAACAGCCATACACTTCTGAAAATCAGCACAGAACCCAAGATCAACATCAACTCCCATACAACGTGCCAGCTCTCATGCATAAACATGAAAACCCATACGCCCTATAAAAATTATTCCAAATCCTTCATCTTTTTGGACTATTCATTTGATGCCTTATTCCGAGCTACAACCCAATACTTGTCAACAATTTCTCTTTGTCGAACGCCTGCAAGTCATCATACTCCTGGCCAACACCTAAGAACAAGATTGGTTTTTTGGTAACATAGCTGACAGAAATTGCGGCTCCGCCCTTCTCATCAACGTCAGCCTTTGAAAGAATAATGCCGTCAATGCCAACAACCTCGTCAAACCGTTTCGCCTGCTCAACACAATCATTTCCAGTAATGCTCTCGCCAACAAACAACTTCAAATCAGGATTAGCAACACGAATAATCTTACGCATCTCATCCATCAAATTAATATTACTATGCAAACGCCCAGCTGTGTCGATAAGAACAACGTCCTTCTTTGCAGCTTGAGCGTGCTTAATCGCGTCAAAAGCAACAGCAGCAGGGTCACTGCCATAGTCATGCTTTACGAGCTTAACTCCAAGCTTGTCAGCGTGCAGTTGAAGCTGGTCAATCGCAGCCGCCCTAAAAGTATCAGCGGCAGCAAGAACAACACTAAAACCATTATTCATCAAAAACTTGGCAACCTTTGCAATACTGGTGGTTTTACCACTGCCGTTAATGCCGACAAAACAAATAACAAAAGGCTTTTTCTGGCTTGCCCTTGCAAGCAAGTCAACACCCGGAACGTTGAACAAGCCCTCAATGCTGGAATGCAAAGAGCTCGCAATCTTTTCATCAACCTGCCCTCGAGCAATAGGTTTGTCAACAAGCTCTAACTTCAAATCAGTCTTAATTTTTTCAATAACCTCAACAGCAACGTTGTTTTCAAGTAAAGCAAGTTCCAAATCCCAGAACAACTCATCAAACTTTTCAGAACTAATCCTCTTAGTAGTAATAGTTTCAGTAATACGCTGGAAGAAACCTTTCTTTTCTTCAACAATTTCTTCCTTCTTTTCAACTTTAACTTCAGGCTTCTTCTCAACCTTGATTTCAGGTTTGACTTCGACACTTGAGAACGCCTTCTGGCGCTTCTCAAGTTCCCGAGAATCAGCGGATTCTCGCGACTTTGGCTCTTCCGCGCCAACAAAAGTCTCTTTTAATTTTGCAAAAAAGCCCTTCTTTTCTTCTACCTTTGGCTCTTCAATTTTAACTTCAGGTTTTGGCTCAACTTTAACTTCAACAGGCCTGACTTCAACTGGCTTTTCTACAACCTTTGGCTTTTCAAACTTTACAGCAGGCTTTTCTGCCTTAACTTCAGGCTTTTTTACCTCTTTTTTCTCCGGCTTTTTTTCCGCTTTTGGCTTCGGCGGTTCAATCTTTACTTCTTTCTCTACTGTAATCTTTTCTTCCGGAGCTTCCTCTTCAACTTTCTTCGTGAACTTAGAGAGTACGCTCTTTAATTTGTCTTTCAGAAAATTAAACATGTCGAGAATCACCTGCTGTGAAAATTAGCGCGAATGATAATTCATGCAATAAGCAAAGACCTGTGATTCTCGAGCATGATCGAAAACTGCCCGTCAGTTTTGCCAATTCAATTCCGCCTAATTCATAAAAAGCAGTTTTCGACATTTTACTTAATCAGCTTCCTCAACTCTGCCTGAACAAATTCAGCACGCTCTGCCAATTTTCTCAACTGGCCGGCAAGCTCTTCCTGCAACTTGCGAAGTTCAATCCCCTGATCAGCAATAACTTTCTTAGCATCAGGAATGTTCTTCTGCACAACAGCTCCACCGCCAACGTTCAATAAAACATGATCATTTGCCTCGAGCTTTGCCTTAACAAACAAGCCCGGAGTCAAAGTAACAAACATGTCACTTCCAACTTTTGAACCGGAAAAATCTTCCAAGACCTCCTGAACAGCATCCATCTCATCAGCCTGCGATTCTAACGCCTGCACCTGCTTGTGAACTTGCTGCAACTGCATCTGCAACATCTGCAATTCCATATACTTTTCCTTCAATTCCATTGGTTGTTCTTTCATTTTATCTTAGCCAACAGGTTCTCCAAAAAGTGACCGTACTCGTGCTCTGCCTTCAAAAACTTCACAGCAGCATCCATAGCAACTGTTTTTTCTTCTTTCTTAAAATGCGCAAGCTCGCGCTTAACAAGCTCTTTCAAATACTCTTTTTCATCATTGCTGAACATGTTTACCCTCCATAACTTTAATATTAATATCACCAAAAGCTTCAGACTGCTCGAGCTCAACCTTCTGCTCGTTAGACAAGTGAAGCAACGGAATAAACGTGTAAACCTTATCCTGCCTCGTGCCATTCGGCACCAAATCATTGAACTTCAACTGCTTCCTAACACCAAACAAGGAACAAATGCGCTGGAACAACGTGCCAATCGCGGCAGTAACATCAAACTTCCTCGCAGGCAACTCCATAGGAGGAGGCATGCTGTGCAAAACACGACGCTGTTTAACTTCCAAAGCCTTCTCCAAAGCCTTGACTAAATCATAAACGCTGACCTTTCTCCGTCTAGCCTGAGGCAACCTTGGCAATAACTCAAAGTCTTCCCTCGCGCCAAGCTCATCGCCCCTAGCAAGCTCTTGCTCAAGCTCATCATAAAACTGTTCCTGAGAAACATCAGCACCAGCAATCAAACGGTCAAACTCTTCCAAATCATCACCAACAAGCTTAGTGCTCTTAATACGCAACAAAATAGAAGCCGCAAGCAAAACTTTGCCGCCAACCTTGAGGTCCTGCTCCTTCAACTGGCGCAAACGTTCAATATACTTGTCAGTCAATAAAGAAATATTAACGTTCCACGGGTCAAGCTGTCCAGAGTTGACAAGGTCAAAAATTATAGACTTCCAGCTAATCTCATTCTGCTCAACCAACAACGAAAAAATGCGTTCCTGCATACGATAAAAATGGAGAATAACACTATATAAATGTTGCTCACAAAAGCTTTTTAAAGCAAACAAAAGACGAGCATACTGCGGACCTGTAGTTTAGCGGCCATAACGTCTCCCTTACACGGAGAAGGTCGGCGGTTCGAATCCGCCCAGGTCCACCATATTTTTAAGCTTGAAGATTAAAGTAAGGTAAAAAAAGAGATGAGCAAGAAACTATTCATTTTAGGACTTATTGTAATACTAGCAATTGGCGCTGCAACATACTATTACGCAGACCCAACAAAACTTGTTGACGTTCCACTAACATCTTTGCAGGAAAAACCAGACGTGCACACGCTTGACAACGGAATGCTCGTCACACTCAAAGAAGCACACACTCTGCCGCTAGTCACAATACAATTCTGGGTGCACGTAGGAGGCAGAAACGAGCCAATAGAACGAAAAGGAATATCACACATATTCGAACACATCTGGTTTAAAGGAACAGCAACACAGCCAGTCGGAAGCTTCCACAAAAAAGTAGAAAGTCTCGGCGGAGAACTAAACGCGATGACCTCGCAGGACTGGACAATGTACTTTGTAACAGTCCCATCAGACAAGTTCGACCAAATATTCCCAAACATGGTCGACCTGTTGCTCAACTCAGGATTTGACGAAAACGAAATCAAAAAAGAACTAGAAGTAATTGTTGAAGAACAAAGATCCAGCTTCAACGAGCCGGAAAGACACTTAGATGACGAGTTCGGACTATTGTTAATAGACAAGCACCCCTACAGAGACCCAGTCATAGGCTACAAAGACACAATACTCGGCACGACAAGAGAAGACATCATACAATTCTACAAAACATGGTACGTGCCAAACAACATGAACATAGTAGTGGCAGGAGACATAAACAAAGACGAAATACTTGCCAAAATAAGCAGCGCGTTCGCAGAATTCAAGCCCGCAGAACTGCCACAATTAGACCTGCCAAAAGAACAACCAATACTAACGCCAAGATACAACAGCACGTTCAGAGACACAGCATATAACTACGTTGCAATCGGATACCTTGGACCAAACGCCTCAGACAAAGACAAATACCCAATGATGGTATTAAACACCATATTCTCAGCGGGAGAAAGCTCAAGATTACAACAAATCGTCAAACAACAGAAGAACCTGATAACAAGAGGAGTCAGCGTCTTTGTTCCACTGAACGACCTCGGAGTGTTTGAATCAGTAGTCGTGCTCGAGCCCGAAAAAGCAGCGCAAGCAAAAGCAGAACTAATTCTGCAATTAAACAAATTCAAAATAGAATTCGTCACAGACGAAGAACTAGAAAGAGCAAAATCCAGCATCAGAGCGGACAAAGTCAGAACGCAAGAAGAAATCTTCCAAGTAGGATTTGACATCGGACAATCATGGATAAACGGAGAACTCGAAGAACATGACAAATTCCTGGACAAAATTAACGCAGTAACAAAAGAAGACATCAAACAAGCAGCAAACAAGTACTTCACCGCGTACACAATGTACGAATTGAAGCCAAAACTATGAAACGAATTGCGATATTATTGATATTATTGACGGCCTGCACGAGCGTGAGCTACGAAGAACACACAGACGCAGGAAGCAAATACGTGCTAAAAAACGGAATGACCGTTCTATTGAAAGAAAACCCGGATACAGGAATGGTCGGAATTGATTTGATGCTGAAGAAAAGCCTTGCAGCAAACGGAGAACTGCACGGACTCGGACTATTCACCAACAAAATGCTACTCGCCGGCACAGAAAAAAGAACAAGAGAACAAATCGTCAAAGAAATAGAAGCAGTCGGTGGAACAATACGCGCACGTACATATGCAGAATACAGCGAGATAGTAATAGAAATCCCAAGCGACAGTTTCAGCACAGCACTAAAAGTCCTCGAAGACGTTCTACTGCACCCGACATTCAACCCAGAAGAACTAGAAAGAGAAAGAACGCTAATAATGGGAGAATTAGAATCCAAAAACGACCAGCCAGCAGTAGTCGCAGAAGAACTATTCATGAAAACGATGTATCCGGAACACCCATACCAATACCCAATAGATGGTTTTCCAGAAACAATGAACGCGATAACACGAGAAGACATTGTAAATCACTATAATACTTGGTACGTTCCGAATAAAATATTCCTGTCAATAGTAGGAAACATCAAAGAAAAGCCAACATTGTTTGCGATTGACAGATTATTCGGCAAAATGAAAGCAAGACAGGCGCCTGCTGAAAACGTGCCAGAACTCCCGCCAAGAACAGCACCAGTGCTCGAAGAACGAAACATGATATTAGAAAGCTTTTACATACAATACGGGCACCAATTAGTCCCAGCATCACATCCAGACTTCATCAAACTAAGAATGGCAAACGCAATACTCGGAGCAGGCTCAGGAAGCAGATTGTTCTACGAATTAAGGGATAAACGCGCGCTCGCATACAGCGTACACTCACTAGCACCAAGCATCAGAACAACAGGATTCATAAAAATATCAATGATATCAAGACCACAAGTAGTAAACGATTCAATTGCAGGAATAGCAGGAGAAATTGAAAGAATCAAAACAGAAGACGTTCCAGAAGACGAGATGAACCTTGTCAAACAAAAAATGAGAGGATTCTTCTTCCTAGACCACCAAAGAACAATAGACCAAGCAAACTACCTGGGCCTGTACGAAATGCAAGGATACGGCTACCATTACGACATTGACTATCCAAACAAGCTAAGTGCGGTAACAGCGCCAGAAGTAAAAGACGTGGCAAACAAGTACTTCAATAATCCAGTAATAGCAATAGTAGGACCATTCGAACAGGCAACAATAGGATAATTCTCGCAAGATTTTTATAGGGACTATTTGAAAAGCACAAATAACGCGCCGATCGTATAGTGGTAGTACGCTGCCTTGCCAAGGCTGTAGCCCGGGTTCGAACCCCGGTCGGCGCATAAATGAAGAAACTGCTGGTTCTAATGATTCTGGCAACAGTAACACTGTGCCTTCTTGCAGTACTCATTCCATCAAGCAGACCGCTTCTATTTCCTGAAAACAAACTTGTAGAAGTCATGACGGCAGGAATGTACCTGATTGCTTTCCTAACAGCAACCATCATTGCAATAAAAACAAAAAAATACAGAATCACCTACGCTATAATCGCATTACTAAGCGTGTTCGCATTCCTTGAAGAACTAAGCTACGGAGAACAAGCATTCAATTTGAAGTTCGACAGAGCATACGGGCTGGACTTGTCAAACGCGCACAACATAATACAACTGCCATACTATTTCCTGAAAGAAAACAGCAAAATACTGCTCAACACGTTCCTAATAATTGCCAGCATAAAAATACTGGCAATAACACTACTAATGCATTCACAACGAACAAGAATAAACACTTTCTTCGAAAAAATTCCGCCAACCAGATTCCTATTCATATTTTTCATACTCGCTGGAACAGCACTCGTCCTCGACTCAGGAATAGCATTCACGCACTTCTCCTCATACATAGAAGAAATACTTGAACTAAACGCTTCCATGGCATTACTATTTGGCGCAATACCTTTAAATACCAAACATAAAGAAAACACAGCTAATGAGCCCGTAGCTTAGCCTGGTAGAGCACTGGTCTTATATGACCACGAGCGGTACAAACAACAAAAACCGCTCGTCCTAAGTTCACCAGTGGTCGGGAGTTCAAATCTCCTCGGGCTCACTTTATTTTTTATTTCTCATTGCAACAAATAAGAGAATCAAAATAACTAGAATGGCGAGCAGGCCGATTATCCATGCCGCAAGAGAGGTTGTTGGCTCCGGCAAAGGCTTTATGACCGACGCCTTCTTTTCAGACATTTTTTTCTCCGCAAGCTTGTTTTCAATTGCTCGTGCTACTTTTTCCTCAGGAGTGCTTTTACTTGGTTTCTCTGATGGAAGGTCGCATACGCTCATATCGTTGTTAAGCGCTACACACGACCACTTTTCTCCTAATCCTTTGCAATAGTTGTCTGAGCAACATGATGGACCATATGCTGCTGTACCACTTGTTACAAACTGGCCATTGATGCAGGGTTTTGATTTCTCGACAATTGCGGGAACCTGGTTGTTGCTTCCACCGTTGCTTCCGTCTGATGTAGAAGTCGGGGTAGGAGTAGGCGTAGGTGTATCTGTAGGCGTAGGAGTTGGAGTATCAGTTGGAGTCGGGGTTGGAGTAGGAGTATCAGTTGGTGTCGGAGTAGGTGTTGGAGTATCGGTAGGCGTTGGCGTAGGGGTCGGCGTGTCAGTAGGCGTGGGTGTAGGAGTTGGAGTTGGAGTATCTGTCGGAGTCGGGGTAGGCGTAGGAGTTGGAGTATCAGTTGGAGTCGGGGTTGGAGTAGGAGTATCAGTTGGTGTCGGAGTAGGTGTTGGAGTATCGGTAGGCGTTGGCGTA
>CAZDUA010000022.1:0-46908 GCA_964508495.1 uncultured Methanosarcinales archaeon
TGGCATGCAGGACAGGGTTTTTACGTTCCAATCTTTCTCTAAGACTTATGCCATGTGTGGTTTCAGGCTTGGCTATGTGATTGCTCCTGAAAAGTTTGCTGCTGCTATTAAGAAGACTCATGTTTATTCTACGATTTGTGCTCCGACTATTTCGCAAAAGCTAGGGATTAAGGCTCTTTCATTGCCTGCAAAATACACTAATACCATGGTGCAAGAGTATGATAGAAGGAGGAAGATTATCGTTAAGCGTTTAAACGCAATGGGCTTGTCCACTCCTAATCCTAAGGGTGCGTTTTATACTTTCTCTAATATCAAGCATATTTCTAAGAATAGTAGCAAGTTTGCTTTTGATTTGTTGAAGAAGCAAAAAGTTGCGGTTGTTCCGGGCTCTGACTTTGGCACTGGTGGCGAGGGTTTTATCCGTTGCAGTTTTGCCACGAAACTTCCGATCATCGAAAAAGCGTTGGATAAGATTGAAAAATTTATTGGTTAAGGCAATAATGCGTATACGCCGCCAGCGCTCTTACTGCATTTTCTGGGAATGTGAAGCAAGGTATTCCTGTTTTCTCAAACTGTTTTTTTAGTTGTATTGCGTACTCGCTTCCTGTTGTTACTAGGACTATTGGCTTGTGTGCTTTTGCGTATGCTTCTTTGACTACTTGCACTAGGCTTTCGTCTAATAATGGTGTTTGTGTTAGTGCTACGACGATTATGCTGTCATTGTTGGTATCTTTGAGCGCTGCTTCTATTGCTAGTTTGTATCTTTCTACTGTTGCGTCTCCTAATAGATCTGTTGGGTTGTCTACGATTACTGTTGGCGGGAATATTTTTTGTAGTGCTTTTATTGTTCTTCCTGCTTGTGCGAGTTTTAGTCCGTAATGAATGATCGCATCAGCAGCCAGTATTCCGTAACCGCCTCCATTAGTGATTATTTGTACTTTGTCCCCGCTTGCTTTTGTGCGTATTTTGTCGAATAGTTTTGCAAACTCGAATAGTTCTTCCATTTTGTGCGCTGTGATTATGTTTGCTTGTTTGAATGCTCCGTAGTAAACGTCTGCACTGCCAGCCAGAGCGCCCGTATGGCTTTTGGCTGCCTTGCCTCCTGCTTCTGTTGTTCCTCCTTTGATGACTATGATTGGTTTTTTACAGTTTTTTGCTGTTTCTAAGAATTTTTTGCCGTTATGTACGCCTTCTATGTACATGCAGATGACTTTTGTGTCCGGGTCTCGTGCAAGATAGTCAAGCAGGTCGCTTTCGTCTACGTTTGCCGCGTTTCCGTAGCTGATGAATTTTGCAAACCCGTAATTTTCGTATGCTGCAAGGTCTAAAACCGCACTGCCTGTTGCTCCGCTTTGTGAGATGAATGATATCGCTCCCGGTAGTGGTCTTTTGAGCCTTTCTTTTGGTAAAAATAGCATGTCCATTCCTGTGTGCGCGTCAAATATGCCTAGACAATTTGGTCCTATGCAGGTGATGTTGTTTCCTTTTAGTTTGTCCTGCAGATCTTTTTCGAGTTTTGTGTTTCCTACTTCTTTGAATCCTGCTGAGATTATCACAACATGTTTGATTCCTTTTTTCCCGCACTGGTCGAGTATTGTTGGCACTGTTGGTCCGGGTGTTGAAATTACTGCGAGTTCTATTTTGTCTGGTATTTGTGCTACGCTCGCATAGCATTTTAGCCCTAAAATATTGTCTGCATTCGGATTAACAGGGTATAGCTTGAAATTTTTGCCCATCAGCTGTTTCAAAATTGTATTGCCGACTTTTCCTGGCTCTCTTGATGCTCCTATTACTGCAATGCTCTTGGCATGGAAGAATGGGTCGAGGTTCATTGTATTTTTATTCCTTCAAACTTTATTTTGTCTCCTTGTAGTTTGTTGAGAGTGCTCGCGTATATTTTTGGCCTTATTTCTGCTCCTGCGAAGAGTTTTGTTAATTTTTGTTTTGTCATGGCTGGCTTGTCTGAAATGAAGTATAATACTAATTCTCCTTTTTTTCTGTTCAGGAATACCTGTGCTTCTTTTACGTCTGGCAAGGTTAATGCTGTTTCTCGTATTGCTGCGAGGTTGACTCTTGTTCCTTTTATTTTTTCTTCAACTATACCGGTGTATTTGAGTTGTGCTTCTACTTCGCGTATTCTGTTGATGCCGTAAACTCGTGTTACGTTTAGTTTGCAGTTGGGGCATTGTTCGTTTACTACATTGTCGAACTTGTCGCCTATGAAGTATCCTGCGAGGAGTGTTCCTGCGCCGTCTGTGTTCCAGCTGGCAGCATAACCATTAGGCGCAAAGTTCCATTCGTCTATTACTCCGTCTGTTGCGTGGCTGACTTCCACAGTCTTAATAATCGTACTTAATGGCGCAATATGGTGGTATCCGCTTCCTGGCTGGCATTCTGGGAGTAGTGCTTCTTTTAGTTCTGATGCGCCGTACAAGTCGAGTACTATTGCTTGTTGCACGCCAACTTTTCGCGCCAGTTCTTGTATCTTCTCTCGTTCAGCATCATGCATTTTTTGTGCGCCGTTGATGAATAGTACTTTTTCTGGCAGTGTTATTTTTCTTTCAATTGCCATTGGCAAAAACCTGTTGCGCAGGTAGTCGCTCATTCCACAGATGATGTTTGGTTTTAGTTTGTCTGCCATGGCAACCAGTCTTTCTGTTGGTATTGCCCCTCCTGCCGCCGTGCACAAATTCAAATCTGCGTTTATGTCTAATGCGTGGTGTACTGCGTGCCAGCCTAAATGCGGAGCGTATGGGAATACGTTCATGCCAATTTTTTTGTCAACATCAAGCTTTTGAAGTATTACGTCACCGATTATTTTAAGCAAGGGCATTAGTGTGTCAAACTTTTGTGCTCCAGTCAGCAATACTGGTGTTGGATTGCCGGATTCTGTTCCTCCTGAGAAGATTAGCATTTTTGGTGAATAGTAGTTTTTGAGGATTTCTTTTTTGTGTCTGGATAACAGCAGGTGTACCGCGCTTCCGTATTCATTTTGGTTGTCTAAATAGTGAAAGTAGTCTGCAAATATTGTTTTCAAGTCTGGGCTGACTACGAAATCCTTTGGGTTTTTCATGTATGTTGACTTTTTTATCAATGGCAGTCCTTTTGTTTTCCAATCTTCTATTTTTTTGAGTGCAAACGGGTCTACTCCGTATTCTTGGAAGAGTTTTTTGTAGAACGGCGTGTTTGGCAGCATATACCTGCATGTTGCCATGAAGCGCAGGTTTTGCAGTCTTTCTATTTTTTCGTAGCTGAACTTTTTGAGTTGTTCAAGAGTGAGATATTCGCGCAAGGCTTTTCACCTCTTTCCATGCCGTGTTGATTACTTTTCTTACAGTTTTTTTGTCTGGTTTGCCTTTGAACTGCATTGGCTTTCCTATTGTGATTTTGATATTTTTTTTGAAGTTTGGTATTGTTTGGTATCTGTTCCAGAAGTGCCAGGTGTTCATTGCTACGGGCACTACTGGTTTTTTGCTCAATAGAGTGAGTACTCCTAGTCCTGTGTGTTTGATTGGGTTTAGTTTGTGGGCGTATGTTCTTCCGCCTTCTGGGAATATTCCCATTGATTTTCCTTGTTTTAGTGCTTTGAGTGCTTTTGGCATGCTTCCGTTTACTCTTATTGCTCCGAAGTGGTCGAACAGCGTGTTCCAGAACGATCCTAGGAATTTTTCATTTGTCGCGAACACGCATAGTTGTTTGTTTTTGTGCCATGCGACTAAGAACATCAGTAATACGCCGTCTATGTAGCTCGAGTGGTTTGCTACCATTATGAAGGGCTTGTTTGGTATGTTGTCTAAGCCTTCTATTTTTTTGATAAATAGGGATAGTATTGGCCAGATGACTAGTTTGCTTATTGGGTAGACCATTAATGACCTCTTTTTATACTATGTTCATTTGCCTGCGCTATATAAAAAGGTTGTTGTGGAGTATCAAAATTCTTTTAAATGGTCGTCTATGGCTTTTTAGTTTATGAGATGGCTGGCTTTGATTTGCGTATTGCTCGTAGCATGTGTTCAGGTGCCCGAGCCTGTTAACGAGACTATTTACAAGCCAGATGTTGTTAATGCTACTAAAGTTGAAGCTAATGAGTCTGTTTTGAACGTTTCTGAGGAAATTACTGCAAATGAGAGCAATGTTTCCAATTCCAGTAATGAAATTACTGGCAATTTTATTGAGGACTTGACTATCGGCCAGCAGGGCAAGATGGTTCCTGAGTTGACTGCGCAGGTTAAGGGTTCTGAGTGTTATGCTGTTACTTGGGTGAATTTCACTGAGTATTCCGCTCAGTATCAGTTGTCTGTTGAGAAAGATGTTAATTTCGATTATCTTGGCGGTCATATGTTTAAGGGTTTTATTTTGTCTAAGCTGGTGCACTCTCGTGAAATGCTTGCTTCTGAGAACTCGCAGGTTTTGATAGAAGATGGCTTGGTTACTTGTCTTGATGATCGTCAGGGTTATTCTGTTGATTGGAAGAAGATTGCTTCAAAGCTTGACCGCTAGTTTTCTTTTTCAGCCATTCGATGCTTTCTAGTTTTTGTCTGAATGCAAGGCGTGCCACGAGGTTTACCGCGTAGAGTGAAATTCCTATGCTTATGAATCCAAATATGACTACCGCTATCTTTCCGGCTGGCGTGTGTGGAGTAACATCTCCGTAGCCTATGGTCAGCATTGTGATTCCTGTAAAATAGAACGCGTTTAGTGTCGACCATCCTTCTATGTGCTTGAAAAGAAAGGTTCCTGCTGTTAGAAGGATGCATAAGCTGCTGAAAGCAGCTAGTAAGAGTCCTCTTTCGTGGTTCATGAATTTTTTCGTAGTGTTTTGCTTAATATATGTTTCGGAGAGAACATTTAAAAGCAATATTATACAATTTCTGTTTATGAATAAAAAAGAGGTTTTTACCTGGGGCATGTATGACCTGGCAAACACTATTTTCTCTGCTTTATTTGTAACTTTTTTCTTTCCTTTTTACGTAAAGACTTTTCTTGGTGGCAATGAGTTTCAGATCGGCTTGGTTTTCGGCTTGAGCATGCTCGCTGTTGGAATTATAGTTCCTGTTATTGGCGCGTGGTCTGACCATATTGGCAGAAGGATGCCTTTTATCATATTTTTCACGATTATTTGTTGCATTCTTACAGCCATGGTTGCCAAAATGCCTTTGCTTGGCGCTTTGTGGGCTGGTTTTTTTGCTAATTTTGCGTATCATGCTGCTTTGACTACCTATAATGCGCTTTTGCCTAAGATTGCCAAGCCTTCTGAGTTTGGTAATGTTTCCGGCATCGGCACGGGCATGGGCTATCTTGGCACTCTTATCTCGCTCGCTATTGCTGCTTTGTTGCTTGCTAATCTTGGCTGGGAGACTGAAGTTGGCGCTAAGGCCATTTTTGTTGCAACGGCAATTATGTTCTTTGTATTCTCTCTTCCTACGTTTTTTGGCATTCGCGAAAATCCTTCTGCTAAGAATAAAAGGTCTGCCACTCAGCACATTTTTGATAGTATTTTGAGTGTTGGTTTTACTTTGAAGAATATTACAAAGCATAGGGATTTTTTTATGTTTTTGCTGTCGCAATTTTTCTATGCCAACGCAATTAATGCGGTTATCATCTTCTTGTTTCTTTTTGCCAGACAACAGATTAATTTGAGCGTTCAGGCGTTTTTTGTTGTCTACGTCATTCAGTCTTTTGGCGCGATTTTTGGAAGCTTTTTAGCTGGCAGGTGGACGGACAAGCATGGCGCTAAGAAAGTTTTGTTCTGGGCAGGTATTGCGTGGATCGCAGTTATTGGCTTGTTGTTGTTCGTTACAAACTTGATCATGTTCATTATTGCAGGCGTTCTGGGCGGTGCTGCTTTGGGCGCTGTTTGGACTGCGCAGAGGCCTAAACTTGTTCAGATGGTTTCCCGTTCTAATGTTGGCCAGTTTTTTGGCTTTTTGGAGCTAACCAACAAGTTTTCAGGAGTTATCGGCCCCATCGTGTTTGGCGCTTTGGCTAAGTTTGTTAGTTATCAGTCAGCTTTGGTTTCTCTCATAGTATTCTTTGCTTTGGGCTTGTTCTTTTTGCATAAAGTGCCGGGTGATATGCGTTGATTTTGACTGTTGATAATTCTCTTGCGAGGTTGAACATTCCTGTTGCAAAGTTTCATGTTGTTTCTTCTGTTAAGGATGCTGAAAGATACGCTAAGCAGTATGGTTTTCCTGTTGTGCTAAAACTGGTCTCGCCTAAGGTTATTCATAAAACTGAGGCAGGTGGTGTTACTGCTGTCCGCCAACTTGATTTTTTACGTGAGACGGCTTCTAAATTTTTAGAGAAGGGGAAAGTGCTTGTTCAGGAGCATTGTCAGGGTGTTGAGATGTTTTTAGGAATTAAAAACGATCCTTCCTTCGGTCATGTTCTTTTGGCCGGCATTGGTGGCATTTTTGTTGAGGTTTACAAGGATGTTGCTTTCAGGGTTTGTCCGATTAATGCTAGGGAGGCCGAGCAGATGTTGGATGAACTTAAAGGCAAGGCCTTATTGGATGGCGTGCGCGGCCAAAAGCCAGTCAATAGAAAAGCGTTGGTTGATGCGATGGTTAAGCTTTCCAAACTTCCTGAGAAAATACCTGATATTGAAGAGTTGGACATTAATCCTTTTTTTATTAACGAGAAAGAAGGAAAGGCTGTTGATGCACGTTTAGTTCTAAAGTGATTATTTCTTTTTCCAGCCGAGCAGTGCTTCTTGGCGTTTGTTCACAAAGTATAATACTGCAAAGAACATTACCAGCAATAGTGTGAATCCTATTTTTGTTCTTGCGTAATCCCAATATCGGATTGTTGCTCCGAATGTTGCAACTACTGTGCCGATGAACAATCCCATTATAACTGCGTCTTTGAATGTTATGAAGAGAACTATCATGAGTATTACGAGGTTGAATGCTGTTATAGCCATGTATTTGAAGCCGTCGTACTCTCCTCTTTCTTTTTCCCAGGCGATTTGTGCTTGTCTTTGTTCTGCCATGCATTGGTCAATTTTTATTTGCTGTTCGTCAGCTATTTGTTGTTGTTCTGCTGGCGTTAGCTTTTCGCTTGGCGCATAGCGCGGATAGCATTCTTTGACTGGCTGGTAATAGCTTTCTGAGCCAGTGTATTCTGGAAAGAATACGTTTGCTCCTAAGAAGACCATTGGAACGTAAAGAAGTGCTATTACGAGAACGTATAACAGTTTTATCCAGTTCATGCGTTTTAAATTGGGCGTGGAATATTTAAACCTTTTGTGTGTTGTAGAATCGAAAAATATAAGTACTGATTTGTCGGTTCTCGTCTTATCAAACTAAAAAGGTGATGCGTAATGGCTAACGAACAAAGCAAAACTCTTATTTTAACTGTTATTAAGAATGTTGATGAGCTGGCTGATAAGTTTTATGCTGGAATGGGAAAGTGGAGGCAACCAGCCAATAAAGACCAAAATAATACTGTTGCGCTTGCTCATTTGAGCGCGGTTTGGATGAAGGCTATTGAGTCTGCAGAAGTTTTGCGCGATAACGTAAGGAGGAGCTTTGCGGGTCCAAAATTTGCTAAAGACCTGACGAGAGCACTCGAGCCTGCTCAGGATGTTTTTACAACTCTCAGGGATATGAAGGCCAAAATTATTGGAGGCACTGCGGGAGTGAGGATAACGCAAAACATCGCTGCCCAGCAGTTTGCTAACACAGTAGCTGTTGTTGCTAGGAATTTGAAGCTTATTGCCAATTACATGCAGAAGCAAGACATAATTTCAGCAGATTCTCAGGCAGTGATTGAAGAAAAACTTGCAGGTTTGTCTGAAAAAGAAGTCACGACTAGGTCTTCTTAAAGGCCTTTTTTCCTATACAAGTTGGAGCTTTTCCTATGTCAAGAACAGCATATTACTTATTCTTGCTGTTCTTGAGCACACTCGGAAATTTGTCTATTGGCGAATCTTAGAGCAAATTTCCGATGTTTAAAAACCGAAGGATTTATATATAAATCATCACTTAGTAGTGGTAATTTGGGGATAAAATGAAGCCAGTTTACCGCGCTATTGCACAATTAGAAACCCGGCAGAGACATCGTGAAGATAATGACAATCTTTACGCTCTCAGGGCATTTTCTTTGGAGATAGGCAAAGTTTCTACTAGTTACGGTCAAAAGCACTTGGTTTCTGTTGTTCCGTTGAAGTCTCACACTATTCAAACCGCCAACAAGCACGAACTTGGCGATATCTGTCTTGGCAACGGTGACGAGGAGTCTTTGAAAGCCGGCGAGCTTTGGGTTCCTGAAGAGCACCTTGTTGCTCAGCGCGCTAACGTTGATTCTGTTTGGAAGAAGTTGTTTGATTATCTTGGTGAGCAGGAAGGCCAGGCAATGTGTTCTGCTGTTTGGAGCGAGTGGGAAGAAGCAAGAAAAGCAGTTAGTGCTGATTTGAAATATTTTGCCGGGTTTAAAAGAAAAGAGAGCGCGGTTTCAGCTTCTTGTTTGGGAAACGTTCGTGTTTACTTTACTGGCATGCCAAATCACAAGGAATTAGTTAAAATTTTCGAGCAGTAGTCTGCATTGATTGTTTTTTCTCCGCAAACGCATTCTTTTTCATCGCAAGTGCATAATTCGTTGTCAACGTAGCATTCTGTTGCTTTTCCGGTTATTTCTGGTTGTGAAAAGAATGTAACTCCAATTAATATTCCAAGGCAAAAAACTGCTAATATTATTCGGTAGTTCATGCTGTTAACTCTCTCAGTTGTTCTTCTGTTTGTAATCCGTAGACTACCGTGCTGTTCACGATGAATGATGGTATTCCTCTGATGTAATGTGGTGCTGCTGCGTCTCTGCAGAAGTCTATGTTGTATTCTTCGAACGTTACTTTTCCTTCTGCTGCAATCTTTTCCACTATTGGTTTTTGCACCCAGCACGCAACGCATAATGGTGAGGAAAAGTATTTGATGGTTTTTTCAGAAGTTCCATAAGTGGTTGCTGGGCAGTTTGACAGTGCTCCTGTTGCCACATTTACTCCAATTATGATTAAAACCAGCAATGCAAATGCAATCCACACCCTCATAACTAGTTGCTACGATGATTATTTCATAAATGTTGTGAATTTATCACATCGGAAATCCACTTTTTCGATGCAATTGATGGATTTCCGACTGTGCTCAAAAACTCGGGGTACCAGAATATCTTTTAAAGCTAGTTTTTGACACAATAAAGCTTAAATACTACAATTTGTATATATTGTTTATCAAAACTGGTGATGGGAATGAAAGCTAAATTCCGGTGTGGGTCTTGCAATTGGAAGTTTACAAGAAACTACCAGCCTAACTTGTGCCCGTATTGTGGCAAAGGCGCTATATCAGTAGACTCAACTCAGGCTGCTGATGAATTATTAAGAGAAATTCAATAAGCTCATTTTAAATTTTTTTAAAAAAATAAAGATAATTTACTCTTCTTCTGAAGGAGGCGTTATTTCTGCTTCTTCAGTTACTGCTTCAGTGGCTGAAGTTCCGCTTAGGATTTCTCCAGATGTCAGGTTCTTGTATGAGAAGTTTCCGCCTGACTGTGCAAAGTAGTCCTTAAGCAGGCTTACTTGCCTGAATACAAAGCTTCCATCTTTTTCTTCTGTGCCTGCTGAGTTCCAGGCTTCTGCGAAGTTTGGATAAACGTTTGCTTCTTTTGAGAGTACTACTGTTGGTACGGCTTCAATTGCGTATTTCTTTGCCATCATTTTTCCTTTTGTGCTGGTAACGTCTATTGTTTCTTCTCCTTTGAAGTACATGTTGAAGCTTTGCTGGAATAATTCTTTTAGGACTGTTGCATTGTAGCATTCTGCACAACTTTCGTCCATTAGGTAAATCAAGTTAACCATTCCTTCTGTTTTTCCGCTTGTTACGTTGACGTATGGCGGGTTGACGAATCTTAGTACGAGTTTTCCGTCGCTTTCTTCTGTGCCTACTTGGCCCCATACTTGGCTTATGACGTCGTATTCCATTGCTTCTTTGTTGAATAATAGTGTTGGTACTTTTTCTATCTTGTAAGTTGATATCAGTTGTTTTCCTTCATCGCTTTTTGCGTCTACTGTTTGTTCTGTGATTATCTTAACGCCTGCTTGTTTTAGCTGTGCTACTACTGCGTTCATGTCAAAGCAGTCTTTGCAGCTAGCGTCTTCCAGTACTATTAGGCTGACTTTTCCTTTGACCTTTTTGCTTGCAACATCATAGTATGGTGCTGGTGCGCTGTCGAAGACTAGTGCGTCTTCTACAGTTTCAAAGTTTGGTATTGTAAGGTTGGCTATTTCTCCTGAGATTAATAGTGCTGGCAGTCTGCTCAGGTTGTATTTTGCGATTGCGTCTTCAGCGTCTTCAAGGCTTATTTCTTTGACTTCTGTTACGTTTATGTTTGGCTGTTGTTTGATGAAGTCTACTGCAACGCTTACATTGAAACAGTCTTTGCAGTCTGCTCCTACTAGTGTGAGTGTGAGTTGCTTTGCGAGGATTGGTTGTTCTACTTCTTTTTTGACTGTTGGCACTGATAGTGTAAAGTATAGGCCTATTGCCACTACTATTACCAATGCTACGATTAAGTACGTGTTTATGTTTGATAGGTCTTTTTGCTTTTTCATGTCAATCCCCCTGATGGTGCTCGAGAACAACCGGTATTTAAGTTTTTACCCTGTTAAGTTATCCCGTGCTGGTGTCTAAAATAAGTTAAAAAAAATCAACAGCCGCCGACCATATTTGGAAGGTTTTGCAAGTTGCTTGGTAACTGTGGGCTTCCGCTCGCGCCTGATTGTGTTGGTGCTGCAGTGCTTATTTCTCCGCTTGCCAGTTTTGTTTTCAGGCTGAATAGCTGGAATGCTTGTACTCCTGCTATCAATACTAGTGCTCCGAGCACGATTGCAATTACAACGTTTTTGTTCATTTTTCAATCCTCCTGTTTAACATCCGCCGACCATGCTTGGTACGTCTTTGAGTACGCTGGCGTCTCCGCCTGCGATTTGTATTCCAAGTTCTACCATGTTTTTTGGGAACCAGAGCGATTTCCATCTGAGTGCTTCTCTTAAGACTTCTGCGTCGCTCATGTCTGTGTTTGCCATTAAGTATAGCGTGATTGCTTGTATTGCTGGATTGTGCGTGCATCCGCATCTTGACTTTCCATCTGCTGCGATGCCAACAGGTCCTATGCCGCAGCAATATTCACAGCTTATTCCTACTGGTTGTGTTGCGAGTGCAAGATATCTTTTCCAGACTTCTGGCTTGTTTGTTTGGACATCTTGCTTGATTGCAGGATATAGTTCTCTTGCCAGGAAGTTTAACGCTTTTACTGGGTCATCGTATGATATGCCTAGCTCTTTTCCGTACTCTGGCGTTCCTTTTGGTATTAAAGTGTCTATGACTCCTTGTGCATCTTTTCCTTCAAGTGAGAAGGTTGCTGCTACTGCTTGCGCAGTGCTTTTGATGCTTGTAACATCAACGTCCTTAAGGTCTCCGCTTGAGAGGCTTTTTACTGATGTTGATGTTCCTCCAAATGACAATATTGGTGTTCCAAGCATGTTTCCTAGCTGGAATAGTTGTATTTGGTTGAATAGTATGAGTACTGCGGCTATTGCGATTATCCATATTGTTGAACTGCTTACTTCATCTTCTTTTTTCTCGTGTGCCATGAATTGACCCCCTGCTTTTTAAAGCATTACAATTGTTGAAATACTTAGAGTTTAAAAGCTTTACGAACTTGCGTTCGCTGTTTCTTCTGGCTCGAAAACGAGTTTGATTACTTGTTTTCTTGCGTCTTGTACTGCGATTGGTACGTAGTCTCTGAAGTCTTCTCTTGGCTGGTCGTTAACGTACATTTTGAGTTTTCCTGGCTTGCCGTCTGGGCACAGGTCTCCGTTTTTCTTGTCGAGTATTTTGTCTTTGTCGAATGGAACGCTGATGATATCAAAAAATTTGCCGAGTGCGATATCTTCTTTTTTCTGGATTAATCCTTCAATATGTATAGTGTTGTCAAAGTGGTGATGCATTATATGTTCGCCGCAGAAGTCTTTCCCGTGTACAGTGCCAGGTGTTTCTTTGCCGCACGGCAAGTCTATTTTTTCGCCGCAAATGCTTAACTCAACAGCTGCGTGCCAGTGGACTTCTCTGTCCGTGTACATTTGTGGCTTGCTTTTGTATAGCCACATTACTATCACTGCGAATCCGACTATTGCGATTATTGTGATGATTATCCAGAAATAGTTCTTTTTTCTTTGTTTCAGGTCGTGTTCTTCATCTTTTCTTTCGTGCGCTTCCTCACGTACTTTTTTGTGTTGTGCTCTTTTTTGATGTCCGCTTAGCGCGTTGAGAACTTCTTTTTCGCCTTCCATGGTTGTGCCTTCTGAGGTCTTATTTATATGTTTTATGATGTTTGATTGCTTTCCACATCACCGCAATAATGATTATGGCCGCTATCACGCCTATCACGTTTGCTGTTGTCGACGTGAAGAATGTCGATTTTACTAGGTATTCGTTCATGTCTGTGAAGAACGTCATTGACCATGGAACATATTTTGGGATTTCAGTCATGAACGCTCTTGTTCCTTTTGTTGCGAGCATTATGATTCCTATTGTTATAAGCAAAACCCCTCCTATTATTCCATACTTGTGCGTGTGTATTTTTTTGCCGAATAAATTGAATTCTATGTGTTTGCTTGTGAACCATTTTGCCACGTCATATTTGTCTGAGAAGTATGATACGATTAGGAGTGGCAGAGTTACGCCTAACGCGTAGAATGCGAACAACGTTGTTGATTTTAGTATGCTTCCCGCCGTGGTTGATAATACGATTATTCCTGCAAGTATTGGTCCTACGCATGGGCTCCATCCTACTGCGAAGAAGAATCCTAGGAAAAATACTCCCCAGCCATGGTCTGGCTTGTGTTTAACTCTGAAATCAAAGAGTGAGAATCCCAGGTTGAAAATTAGCATTATTCCAAAAAGTATCAGCAATGCGCCGGATATCATGGCGAAAATTTCTTTGTATTGGTTGAAGAAATTGCCTACTAGTCCTGCAATAAATCCGAATATGATGAACGCGAGTGTCATTCCCAATGAAAATAATGCCGTCATGAACATTGCTCTTTTTCTTTCTTTGAACAGGTATGCGAAGAATGTTGGTATGACTGCGAATCCGCATGGTGATGTGAATGTTAGTATGCCTCCGATGAATGCTATGAGAAAGGTGACTGCTAATCCCACTTGCATTTCATAATCGAGTACTTTTTGCGCTCCTGGAGGGAATTCTAGCGCTACGACTGTGCTGATGAGTGTTAACGCAATTAACAGTAAGAGTATTTTTTTCATTTTATGAATTCCTCGTATTCTTGTTGCATGCAGATGTGGTTTTTGTCGTCAGGCATGCACCCGTAGCAGGTGTTGCCTGTTGGTTTGCCTTCCTTTAGCTCTGACATTTTCATCCATGCACCGCCTTTTTCAGCGCAGTATTCTTTGTATGTCTGCTGTTCAGTGCTTATTTGTTCTGCCGCACAGCCGGCCAATAATATGATCATAAGTATGAATGCCTTCATGTCCGTTTTTTATGTAGAGTTTTATTTAAGTTTTGTTAATAATGAATTCAAACTTTGCAATGCGCGCTTCCTTTTCATGCATAAACTCTGCCCAAACGGTGTAATCTCCAGAATACTCCGGCGTATAGTTGAATGCTAAGAGATTGTCATTGTCTCCAATAGCATCGTGCAAGTGCGCGAATTCGTCCAGAGTATTGCTGATGATGATAAGGTGTGCGTCTGCACCAAGCCATTTTTCAGTAATCGGAACAGGTGCATCATCTTCGGTAACAATAAAACTGAGTTGCGCCGGATTGTCTTGTTGCAATTCATTTGTTTGCATTTCTACTTTCAAACCATTTAGCGTATCTAGCTCTGGCAGTTCTGTTGTTCCCACAACAGTTAATGGATAATCTATAATATGCTCAAGTACGCCGTCAGTAAATTCCACCCATAGGCGGTATTCCCCAGGCGCCAGGAAAGAGTATGGGATTGAAAATACGCCATTTTCCTTTTTCTCTGGATGCAAATGATCGAAATAGTTCAAATCCTGTCTAACGAGTATTAAATGTACGAGTTTTTCGTGAAGTAACTTTAGCTCCATCGGTTTGCCACTTTGCAGAATTGTGAATTTCAATTCTGTTTCTTTGCCAGCCTCTGCTGTTGGCCGTGCAAATGTTATTTTGAAATCATGCAGGTTAAACTCATCTTTGTCCGCGTGAACTTTCATGACTTTTGCTGCCGTGTGCTGTACTCCGTGCTCGGGTGCAGGCGCTGTACACGATGCTAAAATCAACAGAACAATTAATAGGGCTTTTTTCATGAAGCTTTACACCCAGCGTAAAGTATTTAAAGATTGTGGACTTAACAATGGGCATGAAAGAGAAGGTCGCTGATTTTGACGCGTTGCTGAGTCCTCTTGAGGCAGATGTTCTTTCTGTTTTATGGCCTGACAAGAAGTTGCGTGTTCGTGAAATTCACGAGAAGCTGATTAAAAAGGTTGCTTTGAGCTCTGTTGCTGTTATTTGTGATCGCTTGCACGATAAAGGTATTGTTGCTAGGAAGATTGAGACTGCGCGTGGCGGTGTCAGATATATTTACTATCCTACTCAGGACAAGAGTTCTTTTGAAAAGTCTGTTGTTGAGAATACTGTTAACAAGTTGATTAAAACTTTTGGTTCTAATGCGGTTTCGTACTTTAATGAGAGGTTCAAAAAGAAATGATTTGGGATAGCACGGTAAGTTTTGTAACCGACCCTACAAAAATGTTGATCGTTGTAGTTTCTGTTCTTCTCGGCATTACTGCTTTGCTTGCTTGGAAGAAGTATAACAAGCCCGCTTTATTGTATGCTCATTTGTTTTTCGTGCTTTCTCCAATTTTCTATTTTGCTTTGTCTGTTAATTGCAGTTTGAAGCTTGTGCAGGGCTTGTTGTCTTGGTGTACTGCTTTGTTCGCAAAGTTTGTTCTTTACTTGCTGCCTCCTTTGATGGCGTTATCATTTATTGCTGGCTACATTGTTCTTCCGCGTTTGTACAGAAGAATTGGAAAGCCGTTGTCGCTTAAGGCGTTCAGAGAATTGTGCAGGTTGACTGGCATTAATGCTGAGTTATTCTTGGTTGACAAGGCAGAGCCTGTCGCGTTTACTCTCGGAAAGCGTGTTTTCATTTCTGTTGGCATGTTTGAATTGCTGTCAAGAAAGGAGTTGGAAGCGGTTTTGTTGCACGAGTTGCATCATGTTAAGGCGCGTTCTTCTTGGGGAAAGTTTAGTTCAAGTTTTGTTCGCTTGTTTTCTCCTGTTGCTTGGTTTTCTGCAAGCTCTGTTGAGAAGGAAGAGTGCTCTGCTGACGCGTTTGCTGTTAGGATGCAGAAGACAAGAACATATCTCAATTCTGCAAAGAAAAAGGTCAGAGTGTTCTAAGATGAATTCGTATCTTATAATGTATGTTTTGCTGTTTGCGGTGCTGACAGCTTCAACATCATACGTGTGGAAGCGTAGAAAGTTCATTGATGAAATGCACGGTATGATGGTCGGCATGACTTTTGGCATGATGGCTGGCTTGATGACTGCCACTTTGTTTTTGATTCCTACGGGTAATTTCTTGGTCGGCACAATTGTTGGCAGTATTGTTGGCTTGGCTTTTGGCATGCCATTGGGCAGACTTGGTGGCCATCTGGGCGTCATGGAGGGCGTCATGGCTGGCCCGATGGGTGGCATGATGGGCGCGATGCTTGGCCAGATGATGCGGCCGTTCAATATCGATGTTTTCATTCCGTTTTTCACATTCATTTTCTTGTTGACCATGCTCGGCTTTTCGTATGCCGTGCATTGCGGAGTCAGCTGTTGCAGTGGCGCAAAGGCAAAGGAAGCTGCCAAGCTATCAAATGGTTTTATTGGATGGTGGACAATTGCGTGTATTATTTTGCTTGGTGCGAGCGTTCTCTTGTCGTTCAGCATTACTGACGTTTCTGCTTCTCCCGCGCAATCTTCTAGTTCTGGCGATGTGAAATTGCCTGCTTATCTGCAGCAGATATCAAAAGAAACAACTGCTGAAGCTGTGCAGAAAGATGGCTATCAAGAGATTGATATGAAGATTGAAAATTCTTTGTATTCGCCAAATGTTCTTGTGGTGAAAAAGGGCGTTCCGCTTAAAATAAACATTCATGCGACCGAGACTGCCGGGTGCGGGGCTGAAATTATCATTCCTGATTTCAAAATAAGAAAGATTGTCCCTGCGGGAAGCGATGGCATAATTGAACTTACGCCCACAGAGGAAGGCACTTTCCGTTTCCATTGCTCAATGGATATGGCCAAAGGCAAGTTGATTGTACAGTAATTTTAAATACTGACTATTTACTTCTTTTATGTGTCAAGAACCACCAAAGATCATATAATGTGGTGGTTCTTGAGCATGCTCGGAAACCCCGTGCTCATCTTACGGGCTGAAGCCAGAGGTTTCCGTGCAGGGAGTTTCCGACATATGGATGCTGAACTAAAAAAGAGTGTTAGGAAGTACGCGCTTGATAACGCGCGCAGGTATAATGGCGTTCCTAATATGGGTTCTGTTATTGGCAAGATTCTTGGCGAGAGGCCTGAGCTTAAGGGCGAACTGAAATCTCTCACTGCAGAGTTTAAGAAGATTTGTGATGAAGTGAAATTGTTGCCTGTTGAAAAACAGATAGAAGAACTGCAAAAGCTTGCTCCTGAATTGCTGGAAGATAAGAAGGTTGTTGAAGAGAAGAAGTTGAAGCCTTTGCAGAATATGGAGAAGGGCAAGCTTGTTATGCGTCTTGCTCCGAGTCCTTCTGGCCCTATGCATATTGGTCACGCTGTTGTTTTTTCTTTGAGTCATTTGTACTGCAAGGAGTTTGGCGGCAAGCTTATCTTGCGTATTGAGGATACTAATCCTGAGAATATTTACGTGCCTGCTTACAAGATGGACGAGGAGGATTCTCAGTGGTTTACTGAGAATGGCATTCATCAGATTGTTTTGCAGAGCGATAGGTTGGAAACGTATTATGATTATGCCGAGAAATTAATCAACAAAAGCAAGGCGTATGTTTGCACTTGTTCTGGCGATATGTTTCGTGAGTTTAGTTTGAAAAAAAAGGCTTGTCCTTGCAGGGAATTGCCGCTTAAGGAGCAATTGTTGCGTTGGGATAAGATGTTTGTTGAGTACGAGCCCGGCCAGGCTGTTGTGAGGATTAAGACTGATATTGAAGACCCTAATCCTGCAATGCGTGACTGGCCTGCGTTGAGGATTAATCATAATGTTCATCCGAAGACTAAGGACAAGTATAAAGTGTGGCCTTTGATGAATTTTGCTGTGGCCATTGATGACCACGAGCTTGGCGTTACTCATACTATTCGTGGCAAGGACCACATGGATAACGCGAAGCGCCAGCAGCACATTTATGATTTCTTTGGGTGGAAGGGTCCCACTCATGCTTACATTGGCAAGATTAACTTTGAAGGTCTTGATATTAGTAAGACTAAGGTTAAGAAATTAATCGAGCTTGGAAAGTATGATGATTGGGACGATATTCGTCTTCCTTTCTTGGGCGCTATGCGCAGGCGTGGCTTTCAGGCTGGCGCATTCCAGCGTTTTGCTATGGACATGGGTATTGGTTTGAATGATAAGACTGTTCCTGCTGCTGATTTTTTCAAGAGTTTGGAAGCGCACAACCGCGATATAATTGACCCGGTAGCAAATCGTTACTTTTTCGTCTGGGATCCTGTGAAGATTTCAATAAAGAATGCTCCTGAATCTACTGTTCAGATTCCTTTGCACCCTGACAACAGGGATCGTGGTAATCGTACTTTTTTCACTAAGTCTGACTTTTATGTTGCTAAGGATGACTTGGCGAATGTTAAGGCAAAGAAATTCTATCGTTTGAAAGATTGTTTGAACTTTACTAAAGAGGGCAAGGATTACGTGTTTGATAGCAAGGAATATGATGCTTTCCGTGAGAAGGGCGAGGCTACTTTGCACTGGCTTCCTGCTGATTCTGAATTGGTCGACATGGAAATTTTGATGCCTGACAAGAAAGTTAAGAAGGGTTTTGGCGAGCCTGCATTGCGTGATTTGGAAGTCGGCAGTATTGTTCAGTTTGAGCGTTTTGGCTTCTGCAGGTTAGATTGGAAGGATGGCAAGAAGTTAGTTTTCTGGTACGCGCATAAATAATTATCTCAGCATAGAAATCTTGTTCTTTACTTGTTCCATTCGTCTTGCGAGCATTAACAATTTGTGTTTGTCTGCTTTTGCTTTTTTGGCTTCTTTGTAGATTTTTAGTAATCGTGTTAGGTCTTCTTTTAGTGCTGTGATTCTTTCTCGTTTTGATTCAAACTTTTGTTTGATTTTTTCTTCTATTTCTTGTAGTCTTTTCTTGCGTGCTTCTTGAGTGTCTAAGTATCTGCCGAGTTTGCTGTCAAGTCTTGTTATTTTGTGTTTGAGCTCGTGGTGTACGCCTTCTTCACCTTTTTGGTGTGCTTGTATTTGTCTTTCTCTTTGTATTGCTTCTACTATGTGCCCTTCGAGCTCTTCTAAGTTCTTCTGTAAGTCTTTTGTGCTGATTTTTTTTAATTGTTTGATTGAAAGTTCTACTTTTTTGTGCGCGATTTCTCTTTGTAATTGTCTGTGCGTCGCGCGTGCTACATAGTATAGGTATAGAGAGCTTTTTGTCCTGTCTATCAGGTTGTCTCCAACGTCTAGAGGTAAGTTCATATTCCGAAGGTTCTTCTTCTCGGAGGCATTGGTGGCAGGGGCATTCCTGGTGGCACTCCTGGCGGCATTGGGCCTACTGGTGGTGCTTGTCTTGGTGGTGCCATCATTCCTTGTGGCACTCCGTATGCAGGGGCCATGTATGCCGGTTCTGGTATGTGTTCTGGCATTGGTCTTGGTGCTTCTTCTCTTGATTCTTTCATTTCTTTTACCATGTCTGCTAGTGCTAGTATGCCTGATGCAATTTCAGAATTCTGCTCTAATATTTTGTTCATCTTCTCAAGCAGCGGCTTCATTTTTTCTGTGAAGCTCAGGCCGCCTTCTTCTATTCTCATTTCGTGCATGGCGTCTTCAAAAATAGTGATGAGCTTGTCCAGCTTTGTGTTAAGTTCCAGAAGTGAGACTTGTAGTTTTTTGCTTGGCGCAATCTCGAACTCCTTTAGTTTTTGAAGTTCGTCTTTGAGTTCTTCTATTTCTTTGTGTGGTAATAATTCGTATTCGTCTTCTTCGCCTGGAGCAACGTCAAGATTCTTATCGTCAGCCATATAATCACCTTTTTTTATCTATATGTTGGAAAATGAGCTAACTTGGTATATAAATATTTCTACCTGCTTAGAATTCCATTCCGTGCCCGCCCATTCCGGGTGGCATTTGCGGTGGAGCTGATTTTCCGCCTGCTATTACATCATCTATGCGCAATATCATTTGTGCGACTTCTGATGCTGAGCTCAAAGCTTGTGTTTTAATCTTCAATGGTTCTATTACGCCTGCGGCCCATGAATCAACTACTTTGCCTTTGAAAACGTCCACGCCATACCATTTTTGGTTTTTCTTGTCATGCGCTGCTTTCAGTTCTACTAAAATGTTTATCGGGTCTATGCCTGCGTTTTCTGCGAGTGTTCTGGGAATAATTTCCAAAGCATCTGCGAATGCGAGTACTGCGAGTTGCTCTCTGCCTGATAGTCCGTCAGCGTATTTGCGGAGTCCTTTTGATACTTCTATTTCTGGCGCTCCTGCTCCTGCTACAACTTTTCCGTTTTTCAAAGCTGCCGCAACATCGCCTATTGCGTCTGTCATTGCTCTTTTTGCTTCGTCTACTACGTGTTCTGTTCCGCCTCTGACGAGTATTGTGACTGCTTTTGGATTTTTGCAGCCTGTTATAAATGTCATTTCGTCGCTTCCAATTTTCTTTTCTTCAACCATTCCTGCTGATCCAAGGTCTTTTGAGCTTAAATCGCGCAATGATGTTACTATTCTTGCTCCTGTTGCTCTTGCTAGTGCTTCCATGTCTGATTTTTTAACGCGTCTTGCAGCGTAAATGTTTTTCTTTGCGAGGAAGTGTTGTGCCATGTCGTCTATTCCTTTCTGGCAGAATACTATGTTTGCTCCTGACGCGACTATTTTGTCTACCATGTCTGAGAGCATTTTTTCTTCTTGTTGCAGGAATTCTTGCATTTGAAGCGGGTTTGTTATCTCTATTTTTGCGTCTATTTCTGTGTCTTTGATTTCGATTGCGGAATCCAGTAATGCTATTTTGGGATTTTTTACCATCTTTGGCATTCCTGGGTGTACTGCTTCTTTTTCCAGGACTATGCCTTGAATAAGCTCAGTGTCTTCAACTGCGCTGCCGGTTCGTTTTTCAAGTTTGATGTTTTCTTTGTCGAAGTGGTTGTGTCCGTCGTGATAGTCCATCACCATTCTGACAGCTGAGACAGCAATAATTGATAGTTTGTCTTTCGCGCTTTCTGCGCCTTTGCCTGTTAGTGCTGTTTGCGCGATTTTTTGAAGAATTGCTATATTATCTGATTTGACGTCTTCTGCTATTTCGTTGAGTATTTCTTGCGCTTTTTCTTCTGCAAGCCTGTAGCCTCGTGCGATGACTGTCGGGTGCACGTTTTTGTCTAACAAGTCTTCTGCTTGTTTCAACAATTCTCCAGCAAGGATAACAGCGGTTGTTGTTCCGTCTCCGACTTCATTTTCTTGTGTTTCTGCTACTTCTACTATCATTTTTGCAGCTGGGTGCTCGACGTTCATTTGTTTGAGTATTTCTACGCCGTCGTTTGTGATTGTGATGTCGCCCATCGCGTCTACTATCATCTTGTCCATTCCTTTTGGCCCAAGTGTTGTTCTGACTGTTTCAGCAACTAGCTTTGCTGCCATTATGTTGTTTCTTTGTGCAGTCTTGCCTGTAGTTCGTTGAGTGCCTTCCGGCAGGATGAATATAGGTTGTATTTCTCGATTTGCCATTAAAACCCCCTGTAATCTATTGAGGACTTTGAATAACACCTATTTTGTCAAAGTCCTCTTAGAGAATTTTGACAATTTTGATGGTTTTTCAAAATTCTCTATTGACGATAATAAGAGTTAAGAGGGTATATAAAAAGCTTTACTCGTTTTTGTGCAGTTGGTCTGGTGTTGTGAACCCTAGTGTGAGCTTTGCCCTATAGATTATTAGGCCGTCTGCTGCTGTTCCCGTTACATTGACTGAATAGAATCTCTTTTTGGTATCTCTTTGTTTTGCGATGTCCTCCACTAGTCTTTGTGAAGTAACCTCAGCATCAGTTGATAGAATAATGCTTATTCCGTCTCTGAGTACGTCGTCTGCTGACTTTCCAATGTAGCTTCTGAAATTCTGTATTTTGTGCTTTACATATGCTGCTACGAGTCCTTGTTCTGTTGCTTTTTCTACAAGCACTCTTCCTCTTGTATATAGCACGTTTGATGCTAGTCCTCTTGCAAGGTTTGAGAAGTCTGGTTGTTCTTTAGATAATGAGCGTGATATTTGTTCTGCGTCGTGCAGGGTCAGCCAATATGCGTTTCCGTTGTTGTTTTCTTGGATCACTGGAAGGTCTTGTACTGGCTGGTATGTGAATGTGCCTTCTACTGCTGGGTCTTTTTGGCCTTTTTTTGTGAGTTTCGCGTCTATTGTTAGTATTTTTCCAGCTTGGACTACGCTGACTATCTTTGGTTCTAGTTTTGTGTCAATGCTTACTGTGTCTCTGAATGTTGTTTCGTCTATTGCGCTGACCCAGCCCTGTGGTATGTTTTGGTGCTGTGAGTCAACGTAATCTCTTAGAAGCGCTTTTAGTTGGAATCCCAGCGCTATTGGTCTTCCTTCTTGGTGTATCTTGTTGTCGTCTTGTGTTGGGATTCTGAAGTCGTCTACTTTTTGTCTTGTAACGTAGAATTTGTCAGCTATTTCTGCTTTCTTTGCTTCTTCTAGTTCTGTTGTCATCTTCACTCCCTGCCATATAATTTTCTCGCACCCTTTATAAAAGTAACGCTTAAAAACAAGCAGTGTTTGACACGTTTTATGATTGTTACTATTACTGGAACTGCTGGCAGCGGCAAGTCAACCGTGGCTAAGGCTGTTGCTAAAGAGTTCGGTTTGAAGCATTTTTCTGCTGGTGATTTCATGCGTGAGATGGCCGAGTCAAGAGGTATTTCTTTGCTGGAATTGGGCAAGCTTGCTGAAAAAGACCCTTCAATCGATAAAGAGATTGATGAACGAACCAAGCATTTGGCGTTGAAGGACAATTTGGTTATTGATTCCCGGCTGGCCTTTCATTTTATTCCTAAGTCAATCAAGATTTTCTTGAAAGTCGACCCGAAAATAGCGGCCAAGCGCATTTGGGGCGATATTATGAAGCAGAAGCGTCATGCTGAAGGGTCTTTTAAGTCTGAAAAGGAAGTTCTTGATGGTATTAACAAGCGTTTGCAGAATGAGATTGAGAGGTATAGGAAATATTACAAAATTAATTATCTTGATGAGAAAAACTATGATTTTGTTCTTGATAACACTAAGTTGAATGTTGAACAGACTGTGAAGAAGGTTTTGGAATTTGTCAAGAGTAAGTGATTATCGCACGTCTGGCTGTGGGTTGCGTTTTGGAGGATCTGTATAGTCCCATGGCGGTTGAACGGTTAATTTTGGAATCTTTTTCTGGCACGCTGCGAATTTTTCACTACAAGTCTGTATGTCATTGGCTGTTTGCGCGTTTTGAGTGCATGTGGTGTACGATAGCTGGCAGGCTTCCCTCGTTGTTACTGCTTTGCCAGTACTTTTTTGCGAAAATAGTAGGAATCCTGCAACTACAACCACTAATAGAACTATGAGCAATACTGCTCCTAACTGACCTCTTTTCATATCTTCTTCCTATTTGGCGTATATATAAAAACCTTTCTCCAGAGGAAGTTTTTTATACCCCTCGTCTGCCACTTTCTGCTATGCCTATAAAGAAACACGATTTTGTGGAACTTGAATACACTGGCAGGTTAAAGGATGGCAGTGAAGTTTTTGATACTACTGATGCCAAGACTGCCAAGGAAGCTAAGATTTTTTCTAATAAGACTGAATATTCTCCTATTGTAATCTGTATTGGCGAGCACCAAATTCTAAAAGGTATTGATGAGTTTTTGGAAGGCAAGGATGTTGGAAATTACAAGCTTGAATTGTCTGCCGACACGGCTTTTGGCAAGAAGAAGACTGAGCTTGTGAAGATGATTCCTACAAGCAAGTTTGCAGAACAAGGAATCAAGCCTGTTCCTGGTTTGAGGTTGAACATTGATAATTATGTTGGCATGGTTAAGACTGTTAGCGGTGGAAGGACTGTTGTTGATTTCAACCATCCTTTAGCAGGCCGTGATGTTGTTTATGAGCTTAAAGTGAATAAGATTGTGGCTGATAAGAAAGTGCAGGTTGAGTCTTTGTTGAGGGTTTTGCTCGGCGTTAAAGTTCCTGTTGATGTTAAGGAGAAGAAAGCAATTATTACTTTCCCTGCTGAACTTCCTGACCAGTTGAAGACTGAGTTGAGCAAGAAGTTGACAGAACTTACCAGTCTTGAGATTGCTTACGAAATTAAGAAAAAAGAGTCCAAGTAAATCTATATTCTTGTTTGACGTAATGCTTAAATAGTTCTTCAGATTGCAATTTTATAGTCTTAAAAACGGGGGACAAATGGATTTCATACGACCACCATCGCAGCCAGTTTCTAGTGATCCTAAGCTAGCTCAAAGGCCGTCTACTGCTCATCCTTTAGATACAGAACTTCAGGAGCTTCTTGCTAAACAGCGCGCGAGCATTAAAGTTGTTGGTTGTGGCGGTGGCGGAAATAACACGATTAACAGAATTGCCGAGGTTGGAGTTCAAGGCAGTGAGACTATTGCTGTTAACACTGATGCGCAGGACTTGCTTTACACGACTGCTGACAAAAAAATTCTGATCGGAAGAGAAGTAACCAAGGGCCTTGGTGCTGGTTCTGACCCTAGAGTTGGCGAGGAAGCTGCAAGGGAGAGCGAGCACGATTTGAAGAATGCTTTCCAGGATGCTGATATGGTTTTCATTACTTGCGGTCTTGGCGGCGGTACTGGTACTGGAAGTGCTCCTGTTATTGCTGAAATCGCTAAGAAGATGGGTGCTTTGACTGTCGCAATTGTAACTATGCCTTTCACAATGGAAGGAAATAGAAGATACGAGAACGCAGTTATTGGTCTTGAGAAATTGCAGCAGTTTGTTGATACATTAATCGTTATTCCTAACGATAAATTGTTGGAGCTTGCTCCTGATTTGCCTTTGCATACCGCTTTCAAGGTTGCGGACGAGATTCTTACTAATGCTGTCAAGGGCATTGCAGAACTTGTTACTAAAGCAGGTCTTGTTAACTTGGACTTTGCTGATATTCGTGCTGTGATGAGCAACGGCGGTGTTGCTTTGATCGGTGTTGGCGAGTCTGATTCTGAAAACCGTGCTGCTGAGGCCGTTGAAAAAGCAATCAACAACCCATTGTTGGATGTTGATATTACTGGTGCAACAGGCGCATTGATTAACGTTGCTGGCAGTAAAGACCTTACATTGAACGAGGCTAGACGGGTTGTTGAAACTATTTCTGAAAGATTGTCCGAGGACGCGAAAATCATTTGGGGAGCTCAGATTTATGAGGACCTTGGTCCGGTTTTGAGAGTTATGCTTATCGTGACTGGCGTTAAGAGTCCGCAGATTTTCGGCAAGACTAAGAAGCTCTCAGAAGCAACAAGAGAAGAACTGCAGTCTGAGCTTGGCATTGAATTCCTTGACTGATTCTAGTAAAATTAATAAAGCGAACGTGAAAAAGCAGGACTATGCAGGACGAAAATAAGATTGATGAGGAATTGCAGGAAGAAGTTGCTGAAGTAGAGCAGGCTGCTGAAGTTGAAGCTCCTGTTGAAAATCACGCTCAAGCTGCTCCAAAAGAAGAGCTTCCTAAGAAGTTGGTTGACCAGCCTAGGCAGGTTGGCGGTTCTGTTCCTGGAAAGATGGAAAAGCTGAAGGCGTTCATCATGGAATGCAAGAGAGTTCTAAGGGTTACTAAAAAGCCTGACAAACAAGAATTTACCACCATTGTCAAGATTTCTGCCATTGGCATGGCGATTATCGGAGTTATTGGTTTTCTAATTCATTTCGCGAAGGAATTGTTATTCTGATAGAAACCTTTTTAAATCCCCGTCTAATTCCATAGTGTATTATTCTCGGAGAACTTGAAAAAAAATGAAAGACGAGCAGGGGTCAGAACAAAAGGCATCGGAAGTGCCTGTCATAGCTGGAAGTAAGGCTGAAGTAGCGCCAGTTATTGAAGAAGTCAAGGTTGAGGTTAAGGAAGCTCCTAAGAAGGAAGAGCTTGGCACTCTCATTTTCGCGTTGAGAACTACTGCTAACCGTGAAGACCAGGTTTTGGATTTCATGGTGAGTAACATCAAGAAAAAGAAGTTACCGGTATTCTCTGTTATAAGACCGCACGGCATGCGTGGTTATATTTTCGTGGAAGCGGCCGACCGTCAGTCTGCTGAACAAGCCGCATTTAACGTTCCTTACGCAAGAGGAATCTTGCCTAAAGAAATTCAGTATTCTGAGATTGAGCACATGCTTGAGCAAGTCAAGCGTGAAGTTGACATCAGGAAGAGCGATATCGTTGAGATTATCACTGGTCCGTTCAAGCGTGAGCAGGCTAAGGTTTCAAGGATTGACAAGTCCAAGGAGGAAGTTGTTGTTGAGCTTCTTGGCGCTGCTGTTCCGATTCCTATTACTGTTAAGATGGATGCTGTTAAGGTTATTCGAAGGGAGTCTGAAGCTCCTCCTTCCGAAGATAGGGCTTCCGACGAGCTTTAAGTAGAAAGCTTTTTAAATACCATATTAGGGGACAATATTTATGGCTAAGCAGACTGTAGACGCAATGATTGAAGGCGGCAAAGCAACAGCCGCGCCTCCGTTAGGTCCAGCTCTGGGTCCGTTAGGCGTTAACATTGGCCAGGTTATTTCTGAGATTAACAGGAAGACTGCTGATTTCAAAGGCGTTCAAGTGCCTGTTAAGATTATTGTTGATGAAGAGAAAAACGTCACTATTACTGTTGGTACTCCTCCTGCCAGTGCTTTGATAAAGCAGGAAGCTCATATTGAGAAGGGCTCTGGAAACCCGGAGACTGACCTTGTTGCTGATTTGAAGATTGAGCAGGTTATCAAGATTGCTAAGATGAAGCGTGATGGATTGTCGGGCAAGGACATGACTGCGATGGTTAAGGAAATCGCGGGCACTTGCAACAGCATGGGTGTTATGATTGAGGGCAAGCGTGCTGTCGATACTATTGTTGATGTTAATAGTGGCATGTTTACTGCCGAGATTAAAGCTGAGAAGACAGAGCTTTCTGCTGAAGAGTTGAAAGAGATCGAGGAAAAGAAGGTACAGCTTCTTGCTGATATTGAGAGACGTAAAGCTGGTCTTATGGCGGCTGCGAAGCAGATTATTGAGAGCATGGCTGGCCAGCCTAGAGGGTCGATTAAGGCAAAGCTTGTTGAAGCTAAGATTCCTGCCGTTATTATTGAGGAATTGTTGCCAGTGGAAGCTCCTGCAGCTCCTGGCACTGCTCCTGCTGCTGGTGCGAAGCCCGCTGCCGGCGCAAAACCTTCAGAATCTAAGAAATAATTTTTTTCTAATTAGTAACCTTTTAATATACTAATTATGTAGTCTACTCAATGGCAGTTCAAAGAGGTGTTGGAAGCATTATTGCTTCTGTTGTCGGCATTATTATTATCGTGCTCGCTGTTGTTGCTATTGTTAATATTATGAGCGGCTCGCCTCCTGCTAAGGACTTGATTTACAAGAGTATTGATTTGCGTTCTGCTTCTGACCCTGTTGATAAGGCTGGTTTAATTTCTACTATTGATGATTTGGTCACTCAGGCTGAGAGTGATGAGATTAAGGACCAGTGGGATAGGATGATGCAGTGTTTGTCAACGAGCTGTCCTGATGAGGCTTATTTGGACATGGTGCTTGTTACTGTAGCAACTTTTGAACAGGATGTTCCTGAGAGTGCTTTGTTGATTAACATTATTGCCACGAGTAAGTATTGGGGGGACGCGGAGCACTTGTTGGATTTTTCAAAGGCTATGAGCATGGCTAACGAGCAGCTTCAGCTTGTTGAGAATAGGAAAGCTGAGAAGCTTTGGGAGGATGTTGTTGAGTGTAACAATGTCTGCCTGGAGAAAAATGACTTGTATTTTGAGTTGATAAAGGCTATTGTGCAATGACGTGGAAAAAAGCAGTGTTGTTGTTGACGGTTGTTATCGCAGTAATTCTTAGTATCGTTTCTGTTCGTCCTTCTAATCTTGCTGAATTGCGCGAGAGTGTTGACTTGCAGTTTGCTTCGTCTGCAAAGCTTCAGTTCGAGCGTTCTTTTCCTTTGAGGGGTTTGGCTTTGTCCGGCTCGTGGGAGGGTCCTGGCAGCGCGCAAGTCTGGCTTGTTGGCGAGGGCAAGAAATATCTCATTCTGGATACCAGAAGTGTTCCTGAAGTTTTGGAGTTTTCTTCTTTCGGGACTCGTTTTGAGTCTTCTTGTTATGAGAGCTGTGAAATTCCTTCTTTGAACTCTGAGTTTTTGGTAGTGGTTCTTTCTGGTCCTGGAGTGCTGAATATTGATTCTTTGCATTTTGCTGTTCCGTTGGACCCTACTGGCTTGGCTTCTTGCCCGCAATGCAAAAAGATTCAGCAGTCTGATACTCCAGATCATTCTCTTTTAACTCTTGTGTTGATGCTCGTTATTGCTGTTATTGGCGCGCATTCTTTGGGCCATTACTGCAAAAATCCTGCCACGAAGAAAGTGTTGGTTTTGATATTTTTGGGCGCGTTTATTGCTCTTGGCGGTGTTTTTGGCACTGCTGTTGCGACTCCTACCGGCGCTGTAGCTGTTGTTGCTAAGCAGGCTGCGAGTGTTGTTGCTGCGTTGGCGGTTATTATTTTGTTCATGATTACGGCTGCTGAAGCAGTACGTCATAAGCCTGTCGACCCTCCTAAGCAGGATGTGTGGAAGGAGTTGGAGGAAGTTGAGGAGAAATGGGAAAAGTAGAGCATCATAAGACCGGGCATCATGCGGAGCATCACAAGGCCGAACATCATACTCATCATGCTGAGCATCATGAGCATAAGAAGGAAGATCCTTCTAAGTTTTCTTTGTTCAGGCATAAGGTTGCTGGTTTGTTTAAGGATATTGTTGAGGCTCCTCCTGAGCCTGTGAAGGCTCCGGAACCGGAGTTCGTTGATGCTGAAATCAGGGTTACTGCTGAGGAAAGTCATCTTCCTGAAAGAGAACACGGGATTAGGATTACTGCTGAAACAGATGCAAAAGTTGAGAAGGTTGAACTGCCCGAAGATGAAGAAATTGATGAAGAGGACTTAAAGAATCAGGAGCGCGAGGAGATGCGTGAAAAGATTCACGAGCATATTGTTAAGAATTTGAATGATGCTGTTTCGCATTGGAAGGAAACAGGCGAGTTAGGTGTTCATTTGGAGCCTCCTGTGCCTTTGCATGAGAAGATTAGCGAGAAAGTCAAGTTTGCTTGGAGTAAGATGAAGCCTGCGAGTGCTGCTATTTCTCTTAAGTTGAAGAACCAGATGGAGGAAGTTATTGAAAAGGTTGCTTCGCGCATTAGGAGGGCTGAAGCAAAGGGTGAGAAGGTTGATGCCGTTATTGTTATTGATGATGAATGGAAGAATGTTCTGAAGAAAATCGAGTCTGTTAGCGCTCCTTCTGAGCGTGATGAAATCGAAAAGATTTATAAACAGCTTGCTGGGAAGTGATTGTTATGGAGTCCCATCGCTTGGTGCTGGGAGTGATTGTTTTTGGCATTATTGTTGCCACTTTGGTTTTCAGCAGGCCTAGCATTACTGGTTTTGTACCCACAGAGACTTTTTCACAGCAGTTGGATATTGATGTGTTTGAGAGCCAACGCTTTGTGCTTTCGTCTGATTCTGGTGCTTTGAAATTGTCTGCTTTGTCCTTGTCTGGCGATGTTTCCGGCTCCGGCCTTGTTAATGTGTATCTTTCTGATGGAACTGCCAAATGGCTTGTTTTTTCTAATAAGAAAAGGCAGGGTTCTTCTATGGAGCACATCACTGGCTTCGCAATTTCAGAGCTGGACATTGCTCCTGGAGAGAAGCTTGACCGGATTGAGAGTCTGCCTGATGGTTATTCTGCACAGTCTGGCAGTTTTAGTAATGAGTGCCGGGATACTTGTATTCTTGACGAGAGCATGTTTGACAAAAAGGAATTGTACTTGGACCTCATTATTGAACCCGGCACTAGCTTGCATGTTTCTGAGATCAGATTTTCGACGATGAGTGAGTAAATTTAAAAAGCCGATATTGCGCCTTCTATTAAATGGACGGGTTTTTCGAGGAAGTGGGAAGTGCCGTTAGGCAGGGCTTGTCTAAAGAGGCCTTGTTTAAGCTGAAAGCAAAATTGTCAAAGAAATACGGCTTGGCTAAGATTCCTTCTGATGTTGAAGTTTTTTTGAAAACGGGCGTTAAAGTTATCACTAAGCCCATGCGTACTTTGTCTGGTGTTGCTCCTCTTGCTTTGATGACTGCGCCTTTTGCTTGCCCTCATGGCAAGTGTGTTTATTGTCCAGGTGGTCCGGGAAGTGCTTTTGGTGATGTGCCTCAGAGTTATACTGGCAGGGAGCCTAGCACGATGAGGGGTATCAGAAATTTCTATGACTCGTATCTAATCGTGTTTAATCGTCTTGAGCAGTTTGTTGCTACCGGCCATCTGCCTGAGAAAACAGAGGTTATTGTACAGGGTGGTACTTTTCCTGCTTTGCCTTGGGAGTATCAGGAGAATTTTATCACTTTTGCTTTGAAAGCAATGAATGATTTTGGCGACAAGTTTTACAAGGATGGTGTTGACTTGGACGCTTTCTTGTCTTTTTTCGAGCTTCCTGGAGAGATTGGCAGCAGAGAGAGGACTAAACACATTCATGAAAAAGAATTGCAGTTGAAAGGCTCCAGTTCTTTGGAAGCTGAGCAATTGCGTAATGAGAAGTCTAAAATCAGGTGTGTTGCTTTGTGTGTTGAGACAAAGCCTGATTGGTGTTTTGAACAGCACATTGATGGCATGTTGAAACTTGGCACTACTCGTGTTGAGATGGGCGTGCAGTGTTTGCGTGAGGATGTTATGAAGTTGACTCATCGCGGTCATACTTTGGCTGATGCTGTGAAAGCTACAAAGTTGATGCGTAATAGTTTGCTGAAGGTTGGCTATCATATGATGCCTGGCTTGCCAAGTATGACTAAGGAGATGGACTTGGAGGATTACAGGGAATTGTTCACAAATCCTGATTATATGCCTGACGCGATTAAGATTTATCCTACGACTGTTATGAAGGGCACTGGTCTTTTTGGAATGTGGAAGGCCGGAAAATATCGGCCTTTGTCTACCGAGGACGCCGCAGACATTATTGTTGAAGCTAAGAAATACGTTCCTAAGTGGTGCAGGATTATGCGAGTGCAGAGGGACATTCCTAGTACTGTTATTGATGCTGGTCCTAATTTGACTAATATGCGCCAGCTTGTCGAGCAGAAGTTGAAAGAGAGGGGTTTGAAGTGTCGTTGTATTAGGTGCAGGGAGCCTCGTGATAAGGATATTGATTGGTCTTCTGTTAAATTGTTGCGGGAAAATTATGAAGCGAATGGCGGAAGAGAAATCTTCTTGTCTTTTGAAGATGTTAAGAATGATTTATTGTTGGGCTTTTGCAGGTTGAGGATTGTTCCTGAGAGTCATCGTTCTGAGATTCCTAAAAATAGCGCGGGAATTAGAGAACTTCACGTTTATGGTCAGGCTGTGCCTCTTGGCGAGTCTGGTGATTTACAGCACAAGGGTCTTGGAAGAAAATTAATGGCTGAAGCCGAGCGTATTGCAAAGGAAGAATTTTCTTGCAAGAAGATGATTGTTATTTCTGGTGTTGGCGCGAAGGAATACTATTATAAATTGGGCTATTCGAAAGATGGCCCATATGTGAGCAAATGGCTGAACTGAAACCTTTTCATGACGCGGACAAGTATGTTTTCAAGGAAAAGTTTATTGACAGGTATAGTAAGCTGACTGACTGGGACGTTTTCAAAAAGTATACGTTATCTTTCTTGAGAAAATCCATTCGTGTTAATACTTTGAAGATTTCTGTTGAGGAGTGCGCTAAGCGTTTGGAAAAGGATTGGAAGTTGGAGCCTGTTTTGTGGTGCAAGGAAGGACTTTTCATCGAACATAAGGGCGGCAGGTTGGATGTTGGCAATACTATTGAGCACGCGTTAGGTTATTATTATGTGCAGGAGGCGGCGAGTATGATTCCTCCTGTTGTTCTTGACCCTCAGCCAGGTGATGTTGTTCTTGATATGGCTGCTGCACCTGGAAGCAAGGCTTCTCAAATTGCGCAGTGCATGAAGAATGAGGGCATTGTTGTTGCTAATGATGTTAAGGGTGACCGTCTTGCTGCTTTAGGACTTAACATGCAGCGTCTTGGAAGTTATAATAATGTTATTACTTTGATGCAGGGCGAACGTTTTGCTGATTCTGGCATTTTGTTTGATAAGATTTTGTTGGACGCTCCTTGTTCTGGCACGGGCACTATTAGAAAGTCTCCTAAGACTATTCTTATGTGGAATCCTGATATGGTTAAGCGTCTTTCTAGGGTGCAAAAAAAGTTGATCATGGTTGCTTGGAAGTGTTTGAGGCCCGGGGGAACTTTAGTGTATAGCACTTGTTCCAGTGAGCCTGAGGAGAATGAGGGAGTAGTAAGTTATTTATTGAACAGCGTTAAAGATGCAAAGATGCTTGAGATTGATCTGCCAATCAGGCGTGGCGAGCCAGTTTTGGAGTTTGATGGAGAGAAGTATCATGCTGAAGTTCATAATTGTTTGAGGTTGTGGCCTCAGGATAATGATACTGAGGGTTTTTTCGTGGCCGGTATACGGAAGGAGGAATAAAATGAAATATGTTATTGCGTTGTTGTTGGTTTTATTGGTGGCTTGCGCGCCTGCAAAGCCTGTTGAAGAAGAAATTAAGGAAGTTGATGTTGTAGACGATGCTACTGAACAGGTTGAGAAAGAGATGGATGACTCGCAAGCGGAAGAGGAAGTTGTCATGGAGGCCGAAAAGGCTCCTGAGGCTGTTGAAAAGTTAGAATTGGAGGGCGATATGAACACTTTTGTTGAATTGGAAACTACTATGGGTAAGATGAAGATTAAGTTGTATGATGATAAGGCGCCGTTAACGGTAAAGAATTTCCGCGACCTTGTTGAGAAGGGTTTCTATGATGGGACTATTTTCCATCGTGTTATCAAGGATTTTATGGTTCAGGGCGGTGATCCAACAGGAACTGGCACTGGTGGTCCTGGTTATAAGATTAAGGATGAGTTTGGTGCTGGCTTGAAGCATAGCAAGAAGGGTATTTTGTCAATGGCTAATGCTGGTCCTAATTCTGGCGGAAGTCAGTTCTTCATAACTTTAATTGCTACGCCTTGGCTTGATGGCAAGCACGCGATTTTTGGAGAATTGACAGAAGGTATGGATGTTTTGGACAAGATCGGCACTGCTCCTGTTGGTCCGGGTGACAAGCCTAAGACTGAGGTCAAGATAATTAAGGCAAGAGTAGTTTGAGCACGTCTACTATTCTGCAGGAATAGCCCCATTCGTTGTCGTACCAGCCCGAGACTGAGACAAAGTTCCCTTCGATTACTGCTGTGCTTGGCGCGTCGAAGATGCAGCTGTGCGGGTTGTGAATAATATCTCTGCTGACTAATGGTTCTTCTGAGTATTCTAGAACGCCTCTCATGTGACTTTCTGCTACTTGTTTGAACAGCCAGTTGATTTTTTCCACGTCTGTTGATTTTTCAAGCTCTGCAGATAACTGCACTATGCTTCCGTCTGGTACTGGGACTCTCCATGCAAACCCGTCTAGTTTTCCCTTTAATGACGGAATGACATCCGCTACTGCTTTTGCCGCGCCTGTTGTTGTTGGCACAATTGATACTGCAGCGCTTCTTGCCCTGCGTAAATCTTTGTGCGGTGCGTCTACTAGTCTTTGGTCTGCTGTGTAAGCGTGTGCTGTTATCATAAATCCTCTTTTTACGCCGAAGTTGTCGTGTAATACTTTGACTATTGGCGCTAGGCAGTTTGTTGTACAGCTTGCGTTGGAAATGATGTGGTGTTTGTCTTTTTTGTATTCGTGTTCATTAACTCCTTTTACTATTGTTATGTCTGGGTCTTTTGCTGGCGCGGAAATTAAGACTTTTTTGGCTCCTGCTTTGATGTGCTGGCTTGCTCCTGCTTTGTCTGTGAAGAATCCTGTGCTTTCTACTACTATGTCTATCTTTAAGTCTTTCCAAGGCAGTTTTGTTGGGTCTTTTTCTGCGAATACTTTGATTGTTTTGTTATTAACTATCAGGTTTTTGTCGTCGTATTCTATTGAATATGGTGATTTTCCGTGAACGGAATCGTAGCGCAGTAGGTGTGCGAGTGTTCTTGTGTCTGTCAAGTCATTGACTGCCACCCATTCTATGTCCGGGTCGTGTATTCCTGCTTGTAGAACTTGTCTTCCTATGCGTCCGAATCCATTTATGGCAACTCGTACCATTATGCACCTCTTTTGTAAAATAATTGAATACTTAGTTTAAAAACTTAACCTGTTAGCGCGATTATTCTTTCGTGTGCTTTTACTATGTCTTTTTGTGAGACGTATATCAGGAATTCTGGAGGACAAACTAACAGCTCGTGTATGTTTATATTTGCTATGGCGAGTTCTGATGTTATGTGCGCCAGCACTCCTTTTGTTTTGACTGCTTTTTCTGCTACGATTACACTTATCTCGCTTAAATCATGTTCTACTGCTGCGCCTTTGAATAGTTTTGCAACAGTATCTGCGTGATGGTTTTCAACAATTATTTTAACTTCGTCTGTTCCTGTTGTCATTCGCATCATTGGCAGTGTTATCGCGCATAGTTTTGCGAATGCTTGGTTTGGTGCCATGTTTATTGTTATGCACGCCATGTTGTTTTTTGTGCTGACAACCGAGTCTCTGAATATGTGCTGCAGTATTTTTTCTTCTTCTTGGTAGTTGTCTAATGGCAGTCTTCTGATGCTTGATATTACTGCGTCAAGTGATGCGCGTATTTCGTATTTTGTTATCAAATATTTCGCAAGTGCTCTCGTGTTGATTAGTTTTCTTTGCAAGTCCCTCATTACTGCAGGGTCTGTCTGCATGGCTTTCCATACTTGTTGGTTTATGCTTTCCATAGTTTTTTGAAAGTTCTACAGATATAAAAATATACCGCATTTGACACATTTTTGTCAAATCGCCGGCATTTTGCCTTTTTTAGTCATAACGTATATAAACCGTCTCAGTATACATTTTCGGATACTGAAAGCGGTGAGTGAACTATGCCAGAATTGAGTGATATTGTAACTGAAGTGAAGACGCCTTCTTACTTGGACGTTTTGGCAAAAGATTTGGACGCGCTTTTAGAGGTTGGTTATGCCTTGCGTTCTGTCCCTGAGGACGAGCTTGTCAGATGGCTTGAGGGCAAAGAGTGCTGGGGCTCGCGTGAAAAGCACCCGCTTCCTGATTCTGTTAAATACTTTGGCCAGCCAGTAATTGGCCTTACGAAGGAGTATGATATTGCAGGCCCTTCCGGCACGCATTATCGTTTTGTCGTTACGCCAAAACATACAAAAGGTGTTTGCAACAATGACGTGCATGTGAAGTTTGTCAAAGAATACCCTGACGGACAGAACGGCGATATTGGAGATCTCGTCAGCTCTAAAGATCATAATGTCTTGTATTTGCTGCCTTTAGCTGCCCGTTTGCCCGTAAAGAATATTTCTTATAATTCTGTTGTTGACTTTTTGGAAAAGCATAATGGTTTCAGAATAGTGAGTAATAACATGGAAACTGCGGCTTTCCAAGACATGTACAATCATGAGAGAAAAACGGTTTATGACTCTGAGCCTTTGAAGCTTAAAATGCCGGATGGAAAAGTCAAACAGGTTTCGCCTGATCGTGGCACAGAGATTAAGACTGAAACTAAAATGGACGTTCTTGTCATGGTGAATAAGGTTGCGCGTCCGAATTATCGCGGAGTGGGAATCTCTCTTGAAGTCTTTTTGCCTGAAAAGCGCATCTGGTAGAAATGCTTAAATAGAGTTGTTCTTCTTTTTTTGTTAAAAGAGGTTGTATGGCTAAAGTTGCTTTTTTCGAGTTGGAAAAGTTTGGTCTTGGGAATAAGAAAGATTACATTAAGCAGTTTCTGAAAGGCCATGATGTTGTTTTTATTGATGATCCTTTGACTGATAAGAATGCTGACAAGGCCGGTGATGCTGATGCCGTGGCCTTTTTCATTTATTCTCAGATTAATGATAAGATTTTGAAGAAGCTGTCAAAGGCTAAGCTTGTTTCTACCATGTCTACTGGTTTTGAGCATGTTAATCTTGATGATTGCAGGAAGAGGAGTATTGTTGCGTGTAATGTTCCCGCTTATGGCGATAATACTGTTGCCGAGCATGCTATGGCGTTATTGCTTGCTATTGCCAGAAAGCTTCTTCCCAGCATTGAGCGTACGAGAAAGGGCGACTTTAGCTTGGACGGCCTTAGAGGCTTTGATTTGAAGGGCAAAACCATGGGAATTGTTGGAACTGGCAGGATTGGCAGGAATGTTGCTCATTATGCTGAGGGTTTTGGCATGAAGGTTATTGCTTTTGACAAGTTCCCTAATGATTCTCTTGCAAAGGAGTGCGGTTTTACTTACGTTTCGTTAGACCAATTGTTTGCTGAATCTGATGTTATCAGCATGCACTTGCCTGAAATGCCTGAAACTCATCATATCATTAACGTGAATAACGTCAGGAAGATCAAGAAGGGCTGTGTTCTGATCAACACTGCTCGCGGGGGCTTGATTGAGACGGAGGCTATTCTTGTTGGCTTGAAAGAGGGCATTTTTTCTGCTTGCGGCTTGGATGTTCTGGAAGAAGAAGTTACGATCAAGGAAGAGGCTGAATTGTTGCACGAGACTTTCCAAAAGGCCACTGATATGAAGGTTTTGTTGGAAGAGCACATGCTTTTAACGCATCCTAAAGTTCTCGTTACTCCTCATAATGCGTTTAACAGTGATGAGGCCTTAATGCGTATCCTAGACACGACAATTGACAACATTAACGCTTTCTTTTCTGGCGTGCCGAAGAACAAAATTACTTAGAAGCAATCATTAGAACAATCAGCAATACTGTCCAAAAGAGATTCTCAACGAATTTTTTCCATGTCAGGGGAACTTTGATTCTGACGCCATAGCATCCGCAATTTTCCATTTTCTTTTTTTGGATTAGCGCATACGCGACGAATATGTTTGCAGAAATCATTAGCAATAATCCTGCTGCTGCGCCATAGAACAATTGTTTGCCTGATAGTATCCACCAGCCGACTATGAACTCGATAAATGGCTGCGCGTATGCTGCCGGTTTGACGAGTTGCCGTGGAAGCAGCCCATATGAAGCAACGATTATTGAAAATCCCTTCAAGTTTGGAAATTTCAGTGCTGAAGTTATTATGAATAGTAGTCCGAGAATGATTCGTAGTGCTGGTATGAAATATTCAATTGCCATTGTTTCGTTTTATGTTAAACAATATTTAAACATTGTGGATAGCAAACTTTTTATACGTATGAAGGCAGAACTGAAGCATGCGTTTATTAAAAGAGGCGGATGTAAAAGGCAAAGTTGTTTTGGTGCGTGTCGATTTTAACGTGCCTTTGAAAAATGGCAAGGTTTCTGATGACAAGCGTATTCGTGCTGCCCTGCCTACTATTGAGTATTTGAGGAAGAATAAGGCTAGAATAATTTTGATGTCTCACTTGGGCAGGCCTGATGGGAAGGTCGTGGATGAATTGCGTCTTGTTCCTGTCGCTGTTAGATTGTCAAAGTTGTTGAAATATCCTGTTCATTACAAGCTTGATTGTATTGGAGAGAGTGTCGAGGATAGTGTTCGTGGTTTGCACGAGGGCGATGTTTTGCTTCTTGAAAACTTGCGTTTTTATCCTGAAGAGGAAGCGAATGACAAATTGTTTGCGCAAAAGCTTGCCGCTCTTGCTGATGTTTATGTGAATGACGCTTTCGGGGTTTCTCATCGTGCTCACGCGAGCGTTCATGCTGTTACTAAATTTTTGCCTTCGTATGCAGGATTTCTGTTGCAAAAAGAGGTTAGCATGCTTTCCAAGCTTTTAGTAAAACCTAAGCGTCCGTTTGTTGCCGTGATGGGCGGTGCTAAAGTGAGTGATAAGATTGGCGTTATTGAGAATTTGTTGAAAAAGGTTGACGCTGTTCTTGTTGGCGGTGCTATGATGTTTACTTTTTACAAGGCTCTTGGATACGAGATTGGCAAGAGCAAGTTTGAGGCTGATAAAGTTCAGCTGGCTAAGTCTTTGTTGAAAAAGGGCAAGAAGAAGATTATTCTGCCTACCGACGTGATTGTTGCAGTTTCTACTGAGGCCAAGGATGCGAAAGTGTTTTCCGTCCACAATATTCCAAAAAATGTTATGGGCTTGGATGTTGGTCCTGAAACTCAAGCTGTTTATGATGAGATTATCAGTGAGGCAAGAACTGTGTTTTGGAATGGCCCTATGGGCATGTTTGAGTTGAAGCCTTTCTCTAAAGGAACGTTTGCTGTTGCTAAAGCAATGGCTAAGTGTAAGGGTGTTACTGTTGTTGGTGGCGGTGATAGTGTTGCCGCTATTGAGAAGTTGAAGTTGGATAAGAAATTTACTCACGTTAGCACTGGTGGTGGTGCGAGTTTGGAGTTCTTGGAGGGTAAGAAGCTTCCTGGTATTGTTGTTTTAGAGCGTTAATGTTATTTTGTGTTTTTCAAGTTCTGTTCTAAGTTCTTCTTTTAGTTGTTCGTCTGCTGGGAGTATTAGTTTTGCTATTGTTTTTTCCAATTGTTCAATTTCTACATTTACCGTCTTAATGTCAACGGCGTATTGTTCGTATTCTTTCATTACTGCTCTTTGTGCAACATCATGGTGTACGTCTGTTTCTCGTTTTTTTGCGTTGGCATACCGGTGTATCATTCCGCTAAGGTTTTCTTTGGTTATTTTTTTGAGGGCTTCCATCGCTTTTTGTGTTCTTTCAGGTTTCAGCTCTAGTTGCCCTTGTTTTATTGCGTCTTCAATGCTTTTTACGTGTTTTAAGATTCCCAGCGCATAATCGTGTATTAATGCGTCTATTGGTTTTTCTGCGTATACTGAAAGTTTTTCATTTTTTGTGTTATGCGCATACTTTTTTATAGCATCTGATAACGCCAAAAACAATCCTGTTATTTCTTGTTCTGATTCTTGTCTTTCTTTTGCTGCCGTGATTATGTCTTCTTTGACTTTTTGGTATTCTGGTTTTGTCGTGAATTCTTCTTTTTCTTTTTTAAGGACGTCTCTTTTGCGAGTTAATTGCTGCAATTGTGCTTTGAATTCTTCTTGTTGCTTTTCTACAGTCTCTTTTTCTATTCTGGTTTTGTCAATGTTCTGTGTTATTTCCGCAATTCTGTTGATTTGTTCTTTTTGTGCCAGTGCTTTTTTTATTTCATTGGTTTTTGTCTCTATTGTTGCCAGTTCGCTTCTTATTTTTTTGACTTCTTCTCCCAAGAATTCCGATAATATGGCTGCTGGTCTTGCAGTGTTTTGCGTGTATTGGTAGAATAGCAGGTCTAGTTGGCTCATATCTGGCGCGTCTTTTGGAACTAACAGGTTTTCAACAAACTTGTTTGTGAGCTTGAGGAGCTGGTCTCTGTTGCCTTGCATGAAGTGTTTTGCTCTTTCTGGTATGTTGGGATTGCGCAGTTCTGCTCTTTCAAGTGCTACGATTGCTTGTTTTATATTGATAATGAGTTGTGGATATTCTTCTTTTGCCGCATTTATGGCGTTTTGTTGTTCTTTGTCAAGTCTTTCTTGTTCTTCTTTTATCCACTGTTTGACTTCCTCTATTGTCTTTTTTTGGTAGAATATCTTCTTTAGCCATTGCATACCTTTTTGTTTCAACCAAATGTTTATATAGTTTTATTGACTGCAGTAGCATTGTGAAAGTTTCGGCGCTTAAGTCGTCAAAACAAAGGACTGCAAGAGAGCGCATTGCTGCCTTGTTCGAGCAGGCTTTAGTGCGTCCTGAGTATGCGAAGCGTTATGTTTCGCTTGCTCGGAAGATGTCGTCAAGGTTTAAGGTCAGTATTCCGCAGAAGTGGCGCACGCATTTTTGCAAGAAGTGCAGCGCCTTTTTGGTGCCGGGCAAAAACAGCAGGATTAGGATGCGTTCAGGAAAAATGGTGATTAGTTGTTTGGAATGTGCTGGTATTCGCAGGATTCCAACAAAGAGGTGATTGTATGAAGGAAGTTTGGTATTTTGTGCTGATTATTTTGATGCTTAGTTTTTTAGCTAGTTTTTCTACCATGACTACTCCTACTGGTGCTTTTGTTGCCAACCTTCCTCCTCAATGGGACTATCCTACTTCTGAGTTTACAGTTGAGGGTGAGCGTTTGACTGTGAAGTTGGAGGACGCTTTTTTTGACCCTGATGACGACCCTCTTTCGTTTAGTGTTTCTCCTAGCGAGGGTTTGAGCGCTGGTGTTTATGGTGATGTGTTGATCGTAATGGCAGATGGCGATGGTTCTGTTGTCGTCGCTGCCAGTGATGGTCAAAGCGTGGTTTCTAAGACTTTGAAGATTTATAGAAAAAATTAGTATTTTGTTAGTTTGATGTGTTCTTTCTGCAACAATAGCATGTAGAGGAACGTGCAGATTATTATTAGTTCGAAGAATCCGTTGATGTGTTTTGGTATGTTGATTATGTCTGCGCCTCTTAGTACTGTTAGGACTTCTTCAATTATGAAGACTAGTAGTGCGAAGAATAATATTTTCCATGGCATTAGGTAGACTCTTTTGTCTCTTATTGGCGTTGAGAATAATTTTACGAACAGGAAAATTGCGATTATTACTAGTCCTAGGTTGTATAATGGTGCGACTTGTGCTACTGCTAGTCCTAGGCTCATTCGTCACACCCTCTTGTTATGTTGATTTGTTTTAGCAGTGCCATTATCAGGAATAACAAGATGAAGCTTGGTATTACGTGCGTGAGCCATGGCGTGCTCCAGATTCCAAAGATTTTGAGCACTCCTACGACTTCTTCTAATGCAAACAGTATTAGTGCGATAAGCAGTGGCTTCCATGCGCCTAAATATTTTCTTTTTGCTGATGCTTCTAGTAATCCGAGTGCGAGCATGCCTGCGATAATGCTGAGAAGGACTGCTGTTATGTTAGCTATTCCATATACCCAATCGTACGTGGTTAACATTATGCACCTCTCTTTTTCATGTTTAAAGTTTACCGCAGGATATTTAAAGGTTTCGTACTGCGATAACCATTTATATTCATCATGTTTTTGGGAAAATCATGAATGTTGGACTTCCTAACTTGTTAACCAGCTCTCGTATCTTGATAGCTCCTTTCTTGTACTATGCTGGTATTTCTCAGAAGAGGGACTTGTTTGTTGTTTTATTTTTGGTTGGCGGTTTGACTGACGCTCTTGATGGTTTTTTCGCGAGATATCTTGATCTTAAGTCTGACTGGGGCACTGTGTTTGATACTGTGGCTGACGTTTTATTCTATCCTGCTGGTTTTATGCTGTATTTTTTCGTACCTCAGGTTATTACTGACAATTGGGAGGTTATTTTTGGCTTGTCTGGCTTATTTATTGTTGCTGTTATTATTGGCTGGTTGAGGGGCAAATTGTCCATTCCTCATTTGTTGTCTGCGAAGATTACCGCTATTTTCATGTACGTGTTTGTCCTGCATTCTTTGGTTTTTGGTTATTATTTGCCTTTGTTTTACTTGACTGCCGCTATTGGCGCTTGGGCTGCTGTTGAGCAGTTTGTTGTTTTGTGTTTTAAGAGTCCTAGTTTGACTAGGAGGTGGAGTTGGGAATGAGCGTCTTGCAAGTTTTCTATTTGATGATTCCTGCTTACTTGGCGAACATGGCCCCGCCTGTTTTGGCAAAGTATGTTCCTTGGAATGCTCCGATGGATTTTGGTTTTTCTTTTGGTGGAATCAGGATTTTTGGTGATCATAAGACTTGGGCTGGTTTTTTTTGCGGTGTTGTCATGGCTTTGTTGTCTGGCTTTATTTTGTCTAGAGTTTATTGGCCGTTTGAGTTTTCTGCGATTTCTTGGTCTGCGTTAATCGGTGTTGGTGCTTTGTTGGGTGATGCTGTTAAGAGTTTTTTCAAGCGCCGGGTTGGTATTAAGAGTGGTAAGCCTTGGATTCCTTTTGACCAGATTGACTACACTGTCGGAGCATTAGCTCTTGGCAGTATTCTGTTTTTCCCGGGCTGGTTTTACGCAGTTCTTGTCATATTCTTGAGTGCTTTTGGCCATGTTGCCACTAACCATATTGGTTATTGGTTAGGAGTTCGTGATGTAAAATGGTGAGTTGGGCTAATCTCGTAACGATTGGAAGAATTTTGACAATTCCAATTTTCATTATTATTTTGTACTTGCCTTTGAAGTATAGTAATTGGATTGCCGCTGTTGTTTTTTGTTTAATTGCGTCTACTGATGCTGTTGATGGCTGGCTGGCAAGGAAGCATAAGCAGGTTACCAGAGCTGGTGCCGTTCTTGACCCGTTGGCTGACAAATTGTTGGTCGCTGCTGCTTTAATTTTCTTAATCGGTCAAGGTGTGGAAGCTTGGATGGCTTTCGTGATTATTGCTCGTGAGTTTTTGGTGACTGGTTTGAGGTTGATGGCAGGGAAGAAGGAAGTTATTCATGCAAGCGTGTGGGGTAAGGTGAAAACTTTGTCGCAGATTGTTGGTGTCGTTTCCGTTCTTGTTGGTTTTTCGTATTCTTGGTATTTGATGTTGACAGCTACAATTTTGACTTTATTGAGCGGTATTGATTATTTCTGGCGTTTTAGAAAGGCCGTAAAGCTATGATGGTATCTTGTTCCTACCACGATGAGAAATAGGAACAGTGGAACGTCAACGTTTATTGGCTGCATTTTGATTTTTTGCCAGACTGCAATTCCTACTACTGTAATTGCAAGCGCGTATTGTAATATTTTGAAATATTTTTCTCCTTGTTTTAGTTCGTAAGGCACAAATTTTGCAATAATAACACCTGCGAGAAGTCCTAGTATTGGTGCAAGGTGTGCTAGTGTCCCCATTCAGAGTGCCCCCATTGGATTAGCAGGTCTACTCCTAATCTGTTGACTTCTAATGGTACATCGCAGGCTCCCCAGCAGCTGCCGAGCCAGGTGATGACTTGTGCGCCTGTTCTTTTTTGTATTTCTTTGACTATTTTTTCAGCGTGCGGTTTTAGTCCGTCTGGTAGTTGTATGCAGACTGTTTTTGCTTTTTCTGCTTTGATTTTTGTTTCTACCGCGTCTAATTCTAAATCGTAATTCTCTAGCATAGTCGTATATCGGTAGACGCAACCTTTAAAAAACAATCGGTAAATCCTCTGGGTATGCCTCTGTAGCTCAGCCGGTAGAGCGTCCGACTGTTAATCGGAAGGTCGCCAGTTCGAGTCTGGCCAGGGGCGTTAGATTTATATACGCAAGTATCAATTTGATTTTTGAAAAAGATGGTGCTTCAGAAACTTGCGTTGATTTTCTTGGGCTTTATAGCTATTGTTGCTATTGGCGGCTTGACTGTTCAGTTGCGTGATACTTTGACTGGCCAGTATTCTGCTGGTGGCGGTGGCAGGTGGTATTATGGCCCTCAGCAGATTCAGATGCAGCCTGATGAGGCGTGTGTTTATTCTGGCTTTGAACCTGTGCACCCTTGGCAGGTTTATACTAATGAGTATGGTACTTTGATGAGTGTTTGCTTGTTTGAGGGCAGGCAGGTTAGCGTTCCTGTTGTTCAGACTGCTGTTGTTAATTAAGAATTATTTTCTCTTCGCCAGTCTTTTCTTGATTTGTTTGATTATTCTGTTGTATTCTTCTTTGCTTATTTTCTTTTGCGGTGTTGTTTTGATTTCTGCTACAGGCGTTATTATTTCTGGTCGCACTGTTTGCTTAACTGGTTCTGGTTGTACTGGCTCCGGTATTGATACTTCTTGTTGTGGTTCAGGGATTGACAGTTCTGGCGCTTCCGGTCTTTTTCTGAACATAGCGTAGGTTCCAAATGCTCCGCCAACGAGCAGGACTAGTGCTCCTGCTATTAGCCATGGCAGGAGGCCATCTTGCGTTTCTGCTTCAGGTACTTCTGTTCTTCCTGTTTCTCCCGCAAAGTTTTGTTTTGCTGGTGCTTCTGGTTGTTTAATTTCTGGTCTTGTGACTTCTGTTGTTGTTTGTTCCGTTTGTGGTGGTAGTGTAGCTTGTGGAAATACTGGTAGTTGTTCTAGCGGCACTGGGTTTGGTGCTTTTTTCTTGCAGTATTGGTCTTTCGGATGGTCGCAGTAGTATCTGATTTCATCTATCGTGTTTCCGCAGCATTCAAAGTATTCTGAGTTTAAATCATCGCATTTTGCACAGCCTTGGAAGGTTTGGTATTTTTGGCTTCCACTGCCTCCTCCGCCTGTTGTTGGTGGAGGCGTTTGTGTGTTTCCTATAGTAAGTTGTCCGTTGTAATTTTCCAGCGCTTGTACGCTGAATGGTTCTGTGTATTGGTCTGTTGCTGAACTGCTTTGTATTGTCAGTGGCGTTACTCCTGCTTCTTTTCCTAGAAATCTTATTTTTGCTACGTTCGCTCCTGTTTGCTCTTCGCAGTTTGCGTTTTGTACGTTCAAACCGTTTATCGTTAGTGATGTGCTTCCTACAAGTATTTCTGATGAGCCTGTTCCTTGCAGTATTTCAGCACTTAGTGCTTGTGCTTTTTGTTGATTGTAAGTTATGATCATTTGGACAGACTTAACCGCTCTTTGTGTGTCCGTGTTTGTTATGCACACTGTGATATCTTTTTGCTCGTTTACGAAAATATATTCGTATGGCAGGTATATTTCTGTTTCTGGCTCTTCTTCTATTGTGATTGTTGCTCCTGTAATCGCTGTTGTTTGTATTGGTTGTCCGTCTTGGTCGCTTACTATCAGGTCAGATAGTTCCAGTTGGTATTGTCCAAGTGGTGTTTCTGCTGGTATGTTATATGTTATTGTGAATACTGCCCCGTTTCCTGGTATTATTCCCGGAGTGTTTCCTGCGAATGCTGAGTAGACTGTTATTTTATCAGGATTGTTTTGTGTTGCGCCGTTCAGGCCTCCATTTAGCCTGTTTGTTGGTGTTGCTGAAGAGAAAGTTATCTGGCTTCCCGGGTTTTCTGTTATTTTTGTTGAAAATCCCCAGATTGGCTGGTCGTTTTCCAGGTTTAATGGCACATTTATTTGTTGTCCAGGATAGCCCGTTTGTGGTGTTATTGTAAATGTAATAGCAGCGCTTACGCTAGTCGCCATTATTATTAGGAGTAAAATTGTTGTTTTTTTCATGCCTCTTTCTTGTCGTGCTAATTTGAAGTTAATATTTAAGTGTTGTGATAGAGTAAAGCATTTAAGCAGTGGTTTGTTTCTAGAGTTGAAAAAGAGTGACTATGAACCCGCGTGTTAGGATTATACTGGCGTTTGGAATGTTGTTCTTCTTTGCTTTGCTTATTTGGAAACCGGCTATTACTGGTCATGCTACTAGTGATGAGCCTCAGCGTGTTGTTGTTATTTTGAAAGCGTCTGCGAGTAATGGTATTACTGGCGCTTCTGCTTTTGAAGAAAGTGATTTATCTCTTGAGGAGCTGGGAGTTGCTACTAAGATTGCGCAAGAGGAAGTTTTGGCTGATGTGAACTCTCCTTCTTTGTTTGATCAGATTACTGGCAATATCGAGCCTGATGTTGAGGCTGAGAGAACTCTTGACATTGTTCCTGCCATGGTTGTTGAAGCTACTGCTGAGGGCATTGCTGAATTGAAAGCGCATCCGTTAGTGGAAGCTGTTTATCCTAATATTCAGTTTGAGTTGAGTCTTGCTCAGAGTGTTCCTTTGATTAATGCGGATGATGTTTGGCAGTTGCAAGTTGAGGGTGTTCCTGTTGATGGCAGGGATGTTAGTGTTTGTGTGATTGATACTGGTATTTCTCCGCATAGTGCTTTCCAAAGCAGGATTGTTGACCAGGAGTGTTTTTGTTCTCCAAGTTGTTGTCCTAATGGTCAGGCGAATGATGCTCTTGCCACGGATACTCATTCAAGTAGTCATGGTACGCATGTTTCTGGAATTATCGGAGCTAATGGTCCAACTTACAAGGGTGTTGCTCCCGGCGTGAATATCATTGCCGTTAAAGTTTGCGGTTCTTCTTGTGGTTTGGCCGATATTATTTCCGGTATGGACTATTGTTTGCAGCAGAAGCAAGCGCATAATGTTGTAGTTATTAGCGGCAGTCTTGGTGATGGCGGCAATTATCAGACTCAGCAGCAGTGTCCAACTTATCTTGATTCTGCTATTAATACAGCGTTTAATGCTGGCATCGTTAGCGTGTTTGCTTCTGGCAATAATGGTTACTCTAATGGTGTTAGTTATCCGGGCTGCAATCCTAATGCGATTGCTGCTGGCGCTACTGACAAATCTGACGTCATTGCTTCTTTTACCAATCGTGGAGCTTTGCTTGATGTTCTAGCGCCTGGCGTTGCTATTTACAGCACCAAGGCAGGTGAGACTTATGGTTCTTTGTCTGGCACGAGTCAGGCAACTCCTCATGTTTCTGGTGTTGCTGCTTTGATGTATCAGGTTGCTCAGGCTTTGAATTTGCAATTGACTCCTGTTGATGTCAGGCAGAAATTGCAGGATACTGGTGTTTTGATTGGTGGTTGGAAGCGTGTTGACGCGCTTGCTGCTGTTCAGTCTTTAATTCCAGCGAACGCTCCTCCGACTGCAACTATTTCAGCTCCTGTTGAGAATGCAGTTGTTCAATCACCTGTAACATTAGAAGGAAGTGCTTCTGATGCTGAGGATGGAAGTATTCCTGCTGAGGGTCTTGCTTGGAATTCTGACATTGATGGTGGTTTGGGAACAGGAACTTCTTTGCAGGCTCAGCTTTCTGCTGGTCAGCACACGATTACTTTGACAGCGACTGATAGCGGTTCTTTGACTGATGATGCTGTTGTTCACATTATTGTTCAAGTTCCTCCTCCGCCTAACACTCCTCCTGTTGCAGCTGTTTCAGCTCCTGTTGAAAATGCAGTTATTCAATCTCCTGTTCAATTGGAAGGAAGCGCGACAGATACTGAAGATGGCAGTTTGCCTGATGAAGCGTTGTCTTGGACTTCTGATATTGATGGTAATCTTGGCACTGGAACTTCTTTGCAGGTTGCTTTGTCTATTGGCCAGCACACTGTTACTTTGACTGCGACCGACAGTGGTTCTTTAACAGACCAAGAAGTTGTTCACATTACTGTTGAACAACTTCCGGATAATCCTCCGACAGCAATTATTTCTTCACCTGCTGAAAACGCAGTTCTTGAGTCTCCGGTTCAGTTAGAGGGCAGTGGCAGTGATTCTGAGGATGGCGCTCTTGCTTCTGAGCAGTTGTCTTGGTCTTCAGACATTGATGGAAGTCTTGGAACTGGAAACTCTTTGCAGGCCCAATTGTCTCCAGGCCAGCACACTATTACATTAACTGCGACTGACAGCGCTAATCAGATTGATACTGAAGTTGTTCACGTTACTGTTTTAGTTCCGAATAATCCGCCGGTTGTAACAATTACTGCTCCGGCCGATAATGCTGTCTTGCAGAATCCTATTACATTTACTGGCACTGCTGATGATGCAGAGGATGGTGCGTTACAGGGTACGTGGAAAGAAAATGTTAACGTGCTTGG
>CAZDUA010000023.1:0-3553 GCA_964508495.1 uncultured Methanosarcinales archaeon
TTTGTGAAATCCTATTTGTTCTTCGTTTGCCATTTTATGCTCCTGTCGGAAATGCTCATCGGCATTTCCGAGCATGCTCGAAAATTTGACGTCTAATAATATGACTTTAGCAAATTTTCGACATGTGACAGGTTTGTCACATAATATGATACTATGTTTCCCGAAAATTTAACCCTTTGTGACAAAAAAGTCATAGTTTTTGTAAGTAAATATTATATACAGCACTCTATATAGTTAGCTAAAAGAGGCATGAAACAGCTAACTTTAACAGCCATTTTCTTGTTGTTCCTATTAGTAGCTTGCGAGGGTGAGCTTCCTCCTCCACCTCCGCCGCCAGGTGGTGAAGTTATGGCAGGAAGGGCTGGTTTCAATATTCCTGGAACAATGCCGTCTTGGTCTCAGCCTGCTTCTGGCGCTATTAGCATTAACAAGGATACTTTTTTCTTGGGCGATGACGTTATTATTACGGCAGACGTGTCTGATTTTTCTGGAAGAACCGCAGTGTGGGGCACGTTGTATCGTCTAAAAAGCAACAGTTGGAAGAGCGTTAAGGCTGAAGAGCCGAGAAGTTTGGATAAAGGTTGGTCTCTTATTGATGAGACCGAGTGGCAGTTTGATGCTGATGAAGTTGGAATGAAGTACGCATTGATTTACATTTGTCTTGGCGAGCCTTGGCAGTGTGGTGGCAAGTACCAGCTTATTGCTTACAAAGTTGAGCAAAGGCCTGTTCAGGCAACTCCTACTCCTCAACCAACTGTACAGCCTACTGCGACTCCTGTTGTAACTGCCACTCCACTTCCAACTGCATCGCCGGCAGGTTCTCCCTCACCAACTCCTGTCGCGACCGCAACGCCTACTACTTCTCCAGTTTCAACTGCTTCACCAACGCCTACGCCTTCACCGACGACAATACCTGACGAATATGTTTGGAATGAAATTTTAGAATTCCCAATTGGCAGCGAAGTGTGCTCTGATTCAGTTTCTATTAACGCCATATGCGCGAGTTCGCAGGAGAATGTTAAATGTAAGAAATTAGCTCCCTCTACTGGTTATCAGTGCATAAAGAAACCAACTCCTACTCCATCAGCAACGCCTATTCCAACACCAACTCCGATTCAATATGCACATACTTGGCATAAGACTGGTGATTGTGGTTCTGCTCTTACATGTAATCAGCAGGGTCTTGCTGAATGCGCGCCAATCCCTACGATCGGAGGCAATTGCCAGCAGGGCGCGAAGTGTTATTATTGCCATGCGGCGGGTAATTGTGCTGCCTGTACGGCAGAACAGTCGTATTTAGAGTGCACAGCGGAATGTGCTACTGTATGTGACCTATTCGAATGTGCTATTTAGGTGCTGAAAACCTTTATATACTAATAATAGTTAGGTGATGTGTATGAAAAAGAGTGTGGCAGTGATATTCGTATTTGCAGTTATCGCGCTTTTTTTGGTGGCTTCTAATGGTTTGAGTTCTCTTACTGGCTGGCAGATTCTTGATTTGCCAGAGCCTCCTCCTGTTCCGGGTATGGGCTCTGATCAAGTGTTGCCTACTCCTACGATTACTCCTGTGCCTGTTGCTACTCCTATTCCTACTACCGTGACTGCTAACTTGCCGACTGGTACTGATATGGCAGCAATTCTTGCTCGTCTTGATGCTATTGAGAAGTTGTTGCCTGGCTGGGAGGAGCGTTTGAATAATATTGAAGCTCAGGTTGCTATCGCGTCTAATGTTGTTTCACGGCTTGATGCTATGCAGAGCCAGATTGATGCTTTGAATGTCGATGTTAGTAATTTGAAGAATCGTCCTTCTGTTGAAGCTCCGTTTTTCGACCAGTTGTCTGAACTTCAGGGCACTGTTAAGCGTAATGCGATTTTGAGCATTTTATTGTCAGTTATTGCTTTGTCTATTGTTATCGCCATGATTGGCGCGGCTATTGTTAATCATAAGAAAGATATGGTTGAGAATAAGCATTTGATTAAGAATTATTTGATTAATTATCAGAAGGCCGGCTACAAGTTGGAAACTTTGCGTATGCACTTGCGCGCTTGTGGTTGGAAGGATGATTTTGTTAATGAAGCCGTGAGAGAATTGCCAAAACAGGTTTAATAACATTTATAAACAATTAAAAGAGTTTAAGTCTAAAAGAGGTCGTGATGAAAAAATTTTCACTTATTGTAATTTTGCTGTTAATGTTGGCAGCTTGTGGTGATGAGCTTCCTCCTAGTCCTCCGCCTCCTGGTGGAGAGGTTAGTGCTGGCAGGGCTCTTGCCGGCATGGCTGGTGCTATGCCTAAGTGGGCCGCAGAAGCGAAGAATGTTGCTGTGACTCCTGCCCAGCCGTATTGGGGTGATGGTGTTGTTGTTTCAGCTTCTAATTTTGACTATATTTACTCTAATGGTTATTTCTTTAATTCAAAAATGCGAACTTGGGAAAAGTTTACCTTACAAGGCGAACAGGTTAAGGATTGGTTAAAGGGCCAGGCGATTGGCAGTTTGACTGTTGATGCTGGCAAGTTCGAGCAGGGTGATAATTATCTCGTTATTTATGCGTGTAATAAGTCTGGAAGCCAGTGGGATTGTAATGGCAAGCGTTGGATGCTTGTTATTTTCAAAGTCATGGGTTCTCCTACTGGAGCTATTCCTGAATTAGCGTTTGTTGATGAATTTGTGCTTAACAAAGTCATTCCTCCTTTCGCTCCTGCTGGAACTACTGCTGAGAAAGATAATTTCCTTGAGATTAATGTTATTCGTTATGATGCTAAATATAAGGCTCCGACTGGTTTGAACGTTCTTGTTCACGTGTTTAACTTTAACACTCGTGCAGAGGTTGATAAGACGATTACTCATCCTGAATTGTTCCTGACTATTGTTAAGAATGGCGTTCAGGAATACAAAGGGCACAAGGTTGCTTTGTTCCTTGATGACAAAGACCACCGTACAGCTGTTTGGACGAGTGGCAAGCAGTTGATTTATGTTGAGACTTTCATTAAGGATTTCGCTAGCAAAGAAATTATTGAAAGTTATTTGGAAAAATACCCCTCGGATCTTGTTACACAATGAAATGGCTCGTTTTTACCATAATCAGTCTGCTTTTGCTAGTTTCATGTGCTGAGAAAGAGCTTCCTCCCAGCCCTCCGCCTCCTGGCGGCGAATCTATTGTTGGAAAGGCAATGGGCGGTATTCCTATAACGCCAAGTGCTTTGCCTTCTTGGGCTGGCGCGATTAAATATACTGATGTTACGCCAACTTCTGTGAAGATTGGCGATAATATTGTTGTGACTGTCGAAAAGACTTCTGATATTTCAAAACCGTATTATGTTTACGCTGAAGCTTATGTTTATAATAAGAAGTTTAAGATTTGGGAGAAGGTTCTTGCTGATGTTACAAAGAGTGGCAAGGTTACCCAAAAGTGGGCTGAGAATAAAGGAGTTTTCAATATTCCTGTTAGCGTAGAGCGTGGTTTTGAGTCTGGTCCTAACTATATCGTCATCTATTGGTGTGTTGATAAGGGCACAAGGGACAGCCAAGGTTACAAGGAGTGGGATTGTAATGG
>CAZDUA010000024.1:0-3014 GCA_964508495.1 uncultured Methanosarcinales archaeon
GATGCAAAATTTGAAGAATGGAAAAAACAAAATAGTTTATTCTGATCGGTCTTCTTCTGCGTGTTCTGTAACCGCTTTCATTTGCTTGCTTCTGTAAATTGAAGCAAATGATGGCGTTATGACCAAGAAGTCGTCTCCGAATCCCGCAATCTCGCCTTCGATTGCGTCAGTTGTTTTTTTGAGCTTGTTGATTGCTCTTTTCAGCTCGACCAAGTCTTTGTCTTTCAATGGTCGTATGTTTACTAGCGCAATCGTGTATCCTTCCCTCAGAGAATCCAATACTGGTTTGACATCGTCAAAATCTTCCAGCATAAATGGTCTTACGAGAACTTTTGATTTTGAGACTTCACTGTCGTTTTCTAGTTCAACATAGCCCGATTCTTGTTCCAGCTCCTCGTATTTTGGGCCGGATAATTTTTCTTTCAGTTTGGAAAAAAAGTCCATATTCGCAACACCTCATCACACCAATTTTGTTTGTTACTCTCGAATAGCTATGAGGTCAGCTCATATTTAAACCTTTTGTATACTGGAATACACAGTAACCTTTATAAACCCCTCCTTAATCCCCAATATCATGTCAAAACGCAGGGGTGGGTCTAGGGCTGGTACGCGCAGACTGTTCAGGAAAAATCCGCGCGCCAGAGGTAAGATTTCATTAACGAAGTTCTTTATGCCGTACAAGATAGGCGATAGTGCTGTTTTGAAGGCAGAGCCGGCTATGCAGGATAATTTGTACCACCAGCGTTTCCATGGCAAGACTGGTGTTGTTATTGGCAAGCGCGGTGATTGTTATGAGGTTCAGATTCAGGATGGCGGTAAACAAAAAATGGTTATCGTGCACCCTGTTCATTTGAAGAAAGTGGTGGTTTAATATGGCTCAAAAAATAATTTCACAAATGCCGATTAATAATTCTGAATTACACGCTGAGATGAAGCGTATTAAGGCGAGAGATACTGAATTGGGCTTTAGAGCTCAGAAGACTATTGATTATTTGGAAAGCTTGAACGTTCTTGATGTTAAGAAAGCTAAAGAATTGATGGACAAATTGGTCAAGCTTGAAGTTCCAAGATTGAGAGATATTCATTTTCACAAGATGATTGATGTAATGCCAACTAATGCAAAGGATGTCAAGACTGCCTTGCAGCAGTACAATTTGACCGTTTCTCAGGACAATTGCAAGAAGATTGCTGATGTTGTTGCTGAGTTTGTCTGAAAACGTATTCTCTGTACCAAATGTTTATAGGAAATGTCACGATAGAAGTCTAAAACGAGGTGAAGTTATGAATAAGAAAGCAAATCTTAGTTTAGTTATTCTTAGTGTTGTCGCTATTGCTGCTTTAGGCGGAATAGCAATCATGTATAACGGCGGTGCTACTGGCGCTGCAACCATCGATGGTCCTATTTTGGAAGAAAAGCTTGTTGTCGAAGACTTTAACAAGATTAAGATGGATCTGGATCTTTCATTCTTAGATAAATATGATATTGACGCAGATAGTGTAAATATTGATGATGTAAGTTATTTACTGAATTACAAATTTTCTGGCCCGATTAGCCCGCCTGCTTCAGTTGACGAGAAAGTTAAGTTTTCGTGGGATGCTCTCGGTGACGATTATGAATCTTCTCCTATTTTAAGGAGCAGTCTTGACAGCATCACTTTAGACAGCAGCAAGAATAAAGCGAAATTAGTCTTTCAAGGTCGAGCTGAGGGATTAGCAGAACTTCTCGGAGATGTCTTACTTCAATGCACTGCCTGTGAAGGAAAAATTGAAGGTGATACTTTGAAAGTAACTATTTCTGAGCCTATCCAAAAATTCGAGTTCAGAATTATTCCAGGGAGCCCGCCAACAATCTGGCCTTCAATTTATGACGGCTTCCAGTTCCTGCCTCCAGTAATGCTTGGTATACAAAACGGAGATACCGTTAGTATCAATGTTTTGTCTGGACTAGATCGAATAATCTGTCCAGGTGATTCAATTGACCAAGTAGTTGGGTTTGGCGATACTGTTTCGTTCATGCCATCAGCTTCCGGACAGTGCATCGCGCAGAATTCAGGAGCAGTCTTGGTATACCAGGTAGTCTAATTTTTTTATTTTCTTTTTAAATTAATCAAAACTTATATATAGAGCACTATTCTCTCTATTTCTAAATTCAATATGTTAACTGAAAGTACAAACGGATATGGAAGATACACATCAGGAGCAATCCGAACACAGAGAGCATCATGTTCGGGAAGAAACAGCGGTCGTGTTAGACTTCTTGCCGCATGGTTATCCGTTTGATCCAAGGCCTTCTCATAAGAAAACTCCTATTGTTCAGGCAATAGGCAAATTGCACTTTGTTCTTTTAGAGCTTGTTCCTAAGAAGGATGTGTTCTTGCAGCCTTTGCAAGAGGTTTACATTGGTGAAGGCAAGAGGGACCAGATACACCATATTATAGGCCGCTTGCCATTAGAAAAGCTTACTGCTACTGGTAAGAATGAGGTGGATTTTGTCATTAAAGACCTTGTTCATCAGAGCGAGAAGCGTTTTGTTGACTTTTTTAATAAAGCCCAGCCTTTAACTACTCGTATGCATCAATTGGAGCTCATTCCTGGCTTGGGCAAGAAGCATATGTGGGAAATAATTGAGAAAAGAGAAGAAAAGCCTTTTATTAGCTTCAAAGATATTAAAGACCGTGTTAAATTAATGCCTGACCCTGAGAAAGCCATTCTTAAGCGTATAATTCTTGAATTGACTGGTGCTGAGAAGCACAGGGTATTCGTAGACCTTTAGAGTGCGACTTCTAGTCGAAAACAAAACCTTTATAAACGTCTATCTGCTTTTTACCTCTATTAACACTCTTGGAGGGTGATGCTGATGGTTGAAGGACGATGTATGAAGTGCAAGAAGCAAGTACAGATTAAGGACGCAAAAGAAGTTACTATGAAGAATGGTATGCGTGCTATGAAGGGCGTCTGTGGCGCTTGTGCCACAAAAGTCTTCCGTATTCTCGGTAAGGCTAAATAATTTCTCA